>JAAYNM010000007.1 GCA_012520815.1 Clostridiales bacterium | reverse complement strand
TGTTCTTTCGGAAGTTGTTCTTACTGGCCTTTGTGACATCAATGATTTTGTTTAGGACGTTACTAAACCGTAATCTATGGCTAAATCCTTTGTCCGATGTCATGGGTGGCTGGGGCATCTGGGAGACCGTGAACGGCGAGCAGAAACTGACTACCGAGTGCATCGAGAATGTGATCATGATGGTGCCGTTTAGTTCTGTAGTGCTGTGGACGTTCGAAGAAAAGATAGGTAATGACTGGAAGAAGATATTGTGGCAAAACGGAAAGATAGCATTTATCTTTTCTGTAAGCATAGAGATGCTGCAATTATTGCTTCGATTGGGAACATTCCAGCTATCCGACATCTTCTATAACACAGTCGGCGGAGTAGTAGGCGGCTTGGTGTACTATGCGACGATGAAGGCAAGAAAGCGTCTGTAAAAGAGTATAGTTTTGTGATATACTAAAAAAAGAGACTTTTATGTTGTTCTCATACCTACACAATACTTAATTTAAACGATTATAATTTTGGAAAGAGGTTTGTGTCCTATGCCCAGAACTAAAGGTAGTAAGAATAAGCCCAAGACTGTGACTGCAGATTTTGCAACACAGATTGCAGAAAAGCAGTCCGCAAAGGAAGCACTCACAGCCGAGATCGCATCCATCACCGCCAACATTGACACTTTGAAGGCTGACCTGAAAGAAAAGAAGACTGCTCTGAAGAAAGCCGAAAAAGAAGTGGCAACTTTGGAATCGAAGAAGACAAAGGCAGATGCTAAGGCCGCTGAAGAAGCAAAGAAGATCGAGGCAGAGGCTGTACTGAAGAAGTTGCTGGCAAGCGGTATGAGTGCGGATGAGAATTCCGTGGTGAAAAACATTTAGTACAAGTGTTGTCTGACAAGAAAAATGTAGAATTTGTTCTAAATGCAAACATAAAAGAGTTGATTGGTACAAATAGTCTTGAAGCGATAAAAGTAGAAAGTACTATAGATGGTGCAAACCGAGAAATAAAGGTATCCGGATTATTTATAGCAATCGGACAAATGCCTGAAACTAAAGCGTTTGAGTCAGCTGTGGATATTGATAAATTAGGCTACATTATTGCAAAAGAAGATTGTAAGACGAATGTGCCAAGTGTGTTTGTGGCAGGAGACTGCAGAACAAAGTCTGTAAGGCAATTGACAACGGCGGCTGCAGATGGAGCGGTAGCAGCAATTGCAGCAGCTTCTTATATAGATGAAAACTAGATCCTATTCTTATTTTGGTTTAGTTGGTTTCCAGCAATAGGAATTGCAGGTGCAGCGTACGCAACGGTAATTGGACAAATAATTGCACTGGTTTCAGCGATTGTAATACTAATTAGGACATACAAAAAAATAGTAATTCCTATGACTAAATAAAATGTGAATATGTCTAATTTAGGTCAAAACTAATAAGTTTAAATTAAATTAAAACTTGTGGAAGTAAAAAAGTCGTGGTATAATAATTGCAACTTGTACATTAACAATTAAATATTTATATTTTAGACAGGGGAGCTTGTGCGTCAGGCTGAGAGGAAGTCATTAACTTCGACCCTATAACCTGATTTGGATAATGCCAACGTAGGAAGTGACTTAATATTGCTTTTTAAAGGAGATACCATATCGGTATCTCCTTTTTTAGTAACTCTTATTAGTAACTTAAAATAATATATGATACGAATACAAATAATAGTAGTTCTATCTACAGTAACTACTATATTTCTAGACGTTTATTCAGCAGGAATAAGTTTAGAAAGTATATCAAAGAAGTTGAAAAGTAAATACATGCAGATTGTGGTTTGTATATTAGGAATTGGAATTGCTTTTTTTGCTCCAGGTACAGGGTTTGAAGGATTTCTATATCTTATAGGTTCGGTTTTTGCACCTATGACGGCCATATTAATAACGGATTATTTTATCTTAAAAAGAGATAGTTCTGATAGAAAAGTTAATATAATAAATTTTATTATATGGATAGTTGGGTTTGGAATCTATCGAGTGTTTATGAGAATTGATACACCATTTGGCAGCACGCTGCCAGTAATGATTATCGTTGCAATAATATGCATTTTGATAAATTTCATAAAAAACTATGGAGGTAGAAAAAATGTTTAGTCAAAAATTAGAAAATGTAAGGAAAATGACACCACTCATACACAACATTACTAACTATGTAACTGTTAATGATTGTGCCAATGTTTTACTTGCTTGTGGAGGATCACCAATAATGTCAGATGATATAGATGATGTATATGATATTGCTACTATTTGTGGTGGGCTAAATATAAATATTGGAACATTGAACAGAAATACTATCCCATCTATGTTTATGGCAGGAAAAAGGGCTAATGAGTTAAATCATCCTGTTATTTT
This sequence comes from Clostridiales bacterium, assembly GCA_012520815.1. Taxonomy (GTDB): domain Bacteria; phylum Bacillota; class Clostridia; order Lachnospirales; family Lachnospiraceae; genus SVEL01. Next base: position 1,310 of record JAAYNM010000007.1, on the reverse strand, counting down.
AGATCCAGTAGGCGTAGGTGCATCCAAACTTCGTACGCAAACAGCATATAAATTACTTGATGAAGTGAAATTTAGTGTTATCCGAGGAAATATTTCAGAGATAAAGGCTTTAGCATTTGGAAGTGGTTCTACAAAAGGTGTGGATGCAGATGTAGCAGATGAGGTAAACAGCGAAAATTTAGAAACCACCATACAATTTGCAAAAGAATTTTCAAAAAAAACAGGAGCAATTATTGCAATTACAGGAGCTATGGATATTGTGGCTGATTATAAATATGCATATGTAATCAAAAATGGACATACTATGATGAGTAAAGTTACAGGAACAGGTTGTATGCTTACAGCAATGATAGCAGCATATATTGTTGCAGAAAAGTCAGTAGGTAACGATATGTTAGAAGCAGTGGCAGCAGCTACTTGCGCTATGGGACTTTGTGGTGAAATAGCTCATTCGCGATTAACTAAGAGGGATGGAAATGCTACATATAGAAATTATATTATTGATGAAATATATAATCTAGACGGAAAGACGCTGGATGAGGGAGCTAAGTATGAAATGCAATAGAGAAATTTTAAAACTTTATGCAGTAACTGATAGAGCTTGGAGTGATAAAAAAACTCTGATATGTCAAATTGAAGAGGCGCTTTCTGGCGGAGTTACCTGTGTACAATTAAGGGAGAAAAATTTATCCGATGAGAAATTTTTAGAAAAAGCTTTAGAAGTAAAAAAAATATGCCAGGGATATAATGTACCATTTATCGTAAATGATAATGTAAAAGTAGCCTGTGAGTGTAATGCAGACGGGATTCACGTAGGGCAAGGTGATATGGTCGCCTGTAAGGTTAGAGAAAAAATTGGAAGTGGTATGATACTAGGCGTATCCGTTCAGACAGTAGAAGAAGCCATTAAGGCATGGAATGACGGAGCGGATTATCTAGGAGTAGGAGCGGTGTTTTCCACATATACAAAACTTGATGCTGTAAATGTAAGTTCTAAAACCCTGGAGACCATTTGCAAAGCTGTGCCTATCCCGGTGGTGGCTATAGGAGGAATTACAAAAGAAAACATTTATGAACTTAAAGGTACAGGAGTGGATGGTGTAGCATTGGTATCGGCAATATTTGCAAAAGATGATATAACAACTGAATGTAGAAAACTTCTTGAAATATCAGAGAAATGTTTCTATTAGATAATTGCGAAACTCGTACCTAATTAGATAGTAGAGTTACCCAATTTCTAGAAACTTGTAAGTTTTTAAATTTCAAATTTATTTTCTAATTGCATTTTACAGAATATAAAAACAGAAGCA
>JAAYNM010000054.1 GCA_012520815.1 Clostridiales bacterium | reverse complement strand
GGATTACATATTTCTATCATTGGAATGTCATTATTTAATATTTTGAGAAAGAAATTTAGCTATTACACAAGTGGAATTATTAGTGGTACGGCAATGATATTTTTTTGTGTGATGACGGGTGGTAGTGTGTCCACGAAAAGAGCGGTTATTATGTTTGCAATAACTCTAGTAGGAAAAATCACGGGATATGCCTATGACATTATATCATCGGCCTCTTTAGCAGCAATTATTTTATTGTTATCTAATCCCTATTATCTCTTTAATACAGCGTTTATAATGTCTTTTATGGCAATTGTGGCAATTGGGGTAGTATTTCCTACTATTAAATCAGAATTTGATATAAGTGAATTTGTAATCAATAGAATACATCTGTTTAGCAATAGTAGAAATGAAAAAAATCAGAAATTACTAATAGGTTTTTTTGAAAGTTTGTTGCTTAGTGTAGTATTAAATATTACGAGTATTCCTATAGTGGCATATATGTATTTTGAAATTCCGCCATTTGGGGTGTTGTTAAATATTATTGTTATTCCATTGATGTCATTGATTTTAGGTTGTGGATTATGTGCTATGTGTCTTACGACTATAAGTATACCAATGGGTAAATTTATTGTAGGAACAAGTGTTGGAATTTTAAAAATATATGAAGAATTGTGTAATTTCGTAAGTAAGTTGCCGTATTCAACTGTTATTACGGGAAGACCCAGTTCGTCGAGTATAGTAATCTATTACATTTTTCTAACTATGGTGTGTATTCTTTGTATCATTAACAGAGAAGGAAGAGGACAAAACGATGGTGATATAAAATGCAACGCGGATAACAACAAATCAAGTTTCGCTGATAAAAAGAAAAATATCGCTGGTAAAATGCCAAAAATTATAAGAATATTGATAGTGTCATTTGTGTTTGTAATGATGTTTGTCATATTTGGAGAGAGGTCCAATGATTTTGTTATATCAGTTATCGACGTGGGACAAGGGGATTGCATTGTGGTAAATATGCCTCGTGGTGATATAGTGATGATAGATTGTGGTAGTACTGATATAAAAAATGTAGCCAATAAGAAAGTAGTACCATGTATGAAAGCATTAGGCTATAGCGCAATTGACATAGCAATAGTTACGCATGCTGATGCGGATCATATTAGCGGAATTATAGAAATAATAGAAAATGGATATTTTGATATTGGAATGATTATTTTACCTAAGTTATCCTATGAGGATGGAGTTTGTGAGGGTCTAAAGAATCTGTGCAAAAACAGTAATATTCCTGTGAGAGAAGGGTATTTTGGTAATGAAATAAAGATAGGAGAGGTAACAATGACCTGTCTTAGTCCGAATCCTCAACATTTTTGTGAGAATGTATATCCAGATATTAATGCATATTCACAGGTTTGGTTTCTAAAATATAAGAATTTTACAGCGCTATTTACAGGTGATATAGGAGAAAAACAAGAGGAGATATTGATACAGGATTTACAACATTTAAATATAGATATTGGAGGTGAAATAGACTTGCTAAAGGTGGCTCATCATGGTTCAAGGAATTCAACAACAAAGGGATTTTTGCAACTATTTTCACCACGATATGCAGTTATATCTTGTGGGGTGGGGAATAGTTACGGCCATCCTCATATGGATTTATTAGAGAGATTACAGCCAGTTGCAGGCAAAATACACATTACTTCGAAGGATATGTATTTTGAATTGGTTTATTGATTAAAATTCAATGGAAAGTGCTTGACATACTTATCCCTATCTTGTAAAATAAAAAGTATGTTTGCAATGTGTCCGCATTAGTCTATATGCAAACAAGAAACTGATGGTTTCTTACTCTCTCATAGAAACCAGATAAAACAGATTTTGTGGAGGTAATGAAATGGCTAATATTAAGTCAGCAAAGAAAAGAATTGATGTAGCAGCAAAGAGAACTGAAAAGAATAAGTCAATAAAGTCTAGTGTTAAGACTACTATAAAGAAGGTTGATGCAGCTATTGAAGCAAATGATAAGGCAGCAGCAGAAGCAGCATTGTTATTAGCTACAAGCGAAATTGCAAAAGCAACTTCAAAAGGTGTTTACCATAAAAACACTGCTTCTAGAAAAGTTTCACGTTTATCTACAGCTGTTAACAAGATGGCATAGATTTATTAAAAACAGAGCATCAGACATTTGTCTGGTGCTTTTCTTTGTTTTAATGTAAAATACATTTATGATGATAATATACTAAAATATTATAGAAATTGTAGCAAGGAAGGGATTCTAAGTTGAGAAACATTACTAGCGATATTAAAAATGGTACTTACAAATCATGTTATTTGTTGTATGGTGAAGAAGAATATTTAAAGAGGCAGTTTAAGAATAATCTTATATATGGAATCTGTAATGATGATACAATGAATTATTCATATTATGAGGGGAAAGACATTGATGTGAACAGTATTATCGCTATGTGTGAAACATTACCTTTTTTTGCAGATAAACGTATAGTTATAGTGGAAAATTCGGGAATTTTTAAGAGTAGCCAAGAGCCATTAGCGGAGTATATATCAGGTATTTTAGAAACTACTTGTCTTGTATTTGTAGAAAAAGAAGTCGATAAGAGAAATAAAGTATATAAGAAAATTAAGGAGAATGGGTATGTATGTGAGCTAAACCGCCAGCCTGTTGAATTCTTAGAAAAATGGATTAGTGGTAAGTTATCAAGTGAAGGAAAAAAGATTACTCGTAATACAATGGGGCTGTTTTTGGATACAGTAGGGTATGATATGGACAATATTTGTACAGAACTTGAAAAAATAATATCATATTGCCTAGATAAAGAAGTGGTAGAGGATAGTGATATTAAGTTGTTATGCACACCAAAGATTACCTCCAAAGTTTTTGATATGATAGATGCCATTTCCTACAAAAATCAGGAGAAGGCAATGAAGATTTATTATGAACTTATTGCAAACAGAGAAGCGCCATTGATGATTTTGTATATGCTTTCAAGACAGTTTAATATTATGTTGCAAATAAGTGAATTAGTTAATAATGGATTTAACAGTAAGCAAATTGCTGATAAAACAGGTATCGCACCATTTATTATTTCGAAGACAATGCGCCAAATAAATAACTTCTCCATTACATTTTTAAAGGAAACATTATCGGAGGGTGTTGAACTGGAAGAAAAAGTTAAAAGTGGTAATATGAATGATCAAATGGCAGTAGAGATGCTAATTATCAAGTGTTGTTAATATCTATATATGTGCACTTATTTTTAAGAGATTAGAATTAATGAATACTCTGATACAGTTTTTAAGTGAAAATTTAGCCATGAGTTTCCAGATGAAACTCACGGCTATGGAAAAGTACCCTGATTTTACAAGAAAGAGTTACATAGATGCATATCAATATAATCTTCACCTTTGTCCTCGTTCTATGTTAGTAGAGTTATTCAAACTATATATTACTTTTCACCAGTAGAACCAAAGCCACCTTCGCCACGAACTGTTTCATTAAGTTCATCAACTTCAATAAAATTGGCCATAATACAAGGCGTAATAACTAACTGAGCAATTCTTTCACCATTGCCAATGAAGAGTTCATTGTTGGTGTGATTGTGAAGGGCTACAATAATCTCACCTCTGTAGTCAGAATCAATGACACCAACTTTGTTGGCTGGGGCGAGGCCCTTTTTACAAGCCAATCCACTACGTGCAAAAACTAGTCCTGCATATCCTTCTGGGATTTCCATGGCAATGCCTGTGTGAACGAAAACTGTATCATGAGATTTAATATGTATATTGCCGTCAGTGCAAGCATAGAGATCTGCACCTGCAGAAAAGTCAGTACCATATGTTGGGATAGTTGCATTTGGATCTAATTTTTTAATGTTTAAATTTTGTTTCATGCGTTTACCTCTCTTTCAAAGTGTGTTTTGGGCACATTATCGTGCGGAAGTTGGGTCCCATAATACAATTTCACCAGTTTTTATAGATTCTTTTACCATTATAGTTCGTTGGTTAGAAGAACCCTTAAATTTTAAAGTTAAATCCTTTAATTCTTCTTTAAATTCTCCGTCAACGAGAACATCAATATAAGAGAAGAATTCTTTTGTTTCTTGGTATTCATTAAACATGTGTTCAAGAATATCTTTTTCGTAATCATATCCTGTGAAACACCAAATAGATTTATCTGGTAGTTTTTCTCTAAACTGTCTAAGGAGTGGTAATAACCCCTGTTGATTGGAGTGTTCCAAGGGTTCCCCACCTAAAATTGTTAGTCCGGCAATGTGTTTTCCACTAGCATAATCTATTATATAATCAATTTGTTCTTGGGTAAATGGATTACCATAATTAAAATCCCAAGCCTCCTTATTAAAACAGTTTTTACAGTAGTGTGTACAGCCGCTAACAAATAAGGATATTCTAATTCCAGGGCCGTTGGCAACATCCATTATTTTAATAGAAGCGTAATTCATTATGGCCTCCATTATACGTGAAGAACACGGGCGTTGATTTCCTTTGTTTTTCCAACATTCCAGAAATTTTCACCTAAGTAGCCACAAGTACGTCTAGTTACATTCATTTTAGAATGATCTTTGTTATGACACTGAGGACATTCCCATTCTAGTTGGTCGTTGATAACAATTTCACCATCGAAGCCGCAAACCTGACAATAATCGGATTTGGTATTGAATTCGGCATATTGGATATTGTCATATATAAATTTAACTATTTCCCTAAGGGCTGTAAGGTTATGACGCATGTTTGGAATCTCAACATAAGAAATAGCACCGCCAGATGAGATCGTCTGGAACTGACTTTCAAATGTAAATTTTGAAAATGCGTCAATCTTTTCACGTACATCTACATGGTAAGAATTGGTATAGTAGCCTTTATCGGTAACATTTTTGATTTCACCAAAACGCTCTTTGTCAATACGAGCAAATCTATAACATAGTGATTCTGCGGGAGTTCCATATAAACCAAAGCCTAGCCCAGTGTTTTTCTTCCATGTATCTGTAGCATCTCTAAGTCTATTCATTACTTTAAGGGCAAATTCTGTACCTCTTGGATTGGTATGACTAACACCTGTCATAAGGCCTGTAACTTCATACAAACCAATATATCCAAGAGAAAGAGTAGAGTATCCATCATGTAACAATTTGTCAATTGTTTCACCCTTTTCAAGTCGTGCAATAGCTCCATATTGCCAATGAATAGGGCTAACATCTGAAAGGGTTCCTTCTAAGGAATGATGTCTACACATTAGGGCTTCAAAGCAAAGGGCAAGTCTCTCTTCAAGTAACTGCCAGAATACTTCCTCATCACCTTTGGCAATAATGCCGATCTGTGGTAGATTAATGCTGACAACGCCTTGATTAAAGCGGCCTTCCCACTTATAGTTGCCATTTTCGTCTTTCCATGGACTTAAGAAACTTCTGCATCCCATACAAGAAAAGACATTACCTTCGTAGTTTTCTTTCATTTTTTTAGCGGAAATGTAATCTGGATAAAGTCTTTTTGATGAACATTCTACTGCAAGTTCAGTGATATAATCATACTTTCCACCCTGTAAGCAGTTGTTTTCATCCAAAACATAAATAAGCTTAGGAAAAGCAGGAGTTACGTAGACACCCTTTTCGTTCTTTATGCCTTCAAGACGTTGTCTAAGTATTTCTTCAACTATCATAGCTACTTCAGTTTCGTATTCAAAGCCATCCTCAATGTACATAAATACTGTAACAAATGGGGATTGACCGTTTGTAGTCATAAGTGTATTAATTTGGTATTGCATAGTTTGTACACCAGAACGGAGTTCATCACGAGTTCTGTCTTTTACGAGGGACTCAATGAGTTCATCGTCCATTCTATCACCATAAACTTCTTTAAAACGCTTTCTGTATTTGTCCATACTCTTTCTTAAGTATTTACCAAGATGCTTTATATCTACAGATTGTCCACCATATTGGCTACTAGCAACTGATGAGATTATCTGAGTCATCACAGTGCACGCTACCTGAAAGCTCTTAGGGCTTTCAATAAGTTTTGCGTTCATAACGGTACCATTATCTAGCATATCGCCAATGTTAATAAGGCAACAATTAAAAATGCTTTGTAAGAAGTAATCTGCATCATGGAAGTGAAGTACACCTTGTTCATGAGCTTTAACAATCTTTTCAGGTAAGAGGATACGTTTTGTTAAATCCTTAGATACCTCACCGGCAATTAGGTCACGCTGAGTTGAGGCAATAATAGCGTTCTTGTTGGAATTTTCCTCCATAACATCTTTATTACTGTGTTTAATTAAACTCATAATAGAATCATCAGTAGTATTTGCTTTACGCACAAGTTCTCTGGTGTATCTATATTTTATGTATGTTTTGGCTAGATTAAATTTCTTTTCAGCCATTAGCTTCTGTTCAATAATATCCTGTATGTCTTCAACTAACATTGTGTCAGCACCACGAGATTCAATAGAAGCAATGATATTGTATATCTGATCTTCTCCAATTCTTTCATCTTCGCTTACACCATCATTGGCCTTTCCAATAGCAATAGCAATCTTGTTGCGGTCATATTCAACTTGACGACCGTCTCTTTTGATAACTTTCATCCAATCTTCTTCCTTTCAAGTAAAAACTTTCTAATCTCGAATAAGCAGTGCTCATTCAGACGAATATGCGCTCATTATACCACTCTAATATTAGTTTGTCCACTAAATGTAGAAAAGAAAAAACTTTGAAACACAAGATGTTGTGGTTTGACACTTTTTGGTGGCAGATTTAAAAAAAGCTTATATTTAGGGTGAAGAGACGATTTTAAATTAACATAATTTTATTAACCCTAGAAAATTTCAGAAAAAAATAGGAATAATGTACTATATATTATTCTATATTTAGTGACAAAAATAAATAAATCATTTATACTAAATTAAATGGTACTTACTATAAAGTACAACTATACAAAAAAGAGGAAAAACAATGACAAAACTAGATGAGTTAGTTAGTGTGATTAATGTAGAACATATATATATTCAGACGCATAATTTTCCAGATCCCGACGCAATATCTAGCGCATTCGGACTCCAAAATTTATTATTTTTTAAAGGTATAAAATCCACCATATGCTATAAAGGAAAAATTGATAGATATAATACAAGGAAGATGGTAGAGTTATTTAACATTGAGGTAGTGGATGTAGATACAGTCAATGACCTTACAGAAGATGATTTAATAGTATTAATTGATGCTCAAAAAGGTAGTGGTAATACTTTTGATATTGTAGGAAGGGAAATAGCCTGTATAGACCATCATCCCACATTTGAAAATGTAGATTATATATGGAGTGATATCAGACCAGAGGTTGGTGCTTGTGCATCTATTATTGCTTCATACTTCTTTGAGAATAATATTCCTATGGATAATGATGTGGCGGAAAGTCTATTATTTGGTATTAAAATAGATACAGCGGATTTAGGGAGAGGTGTATCTAGTTTGGACTTAGATATGTTTTACAAGATATTCAAGAGGACAGATAGAAAAAAGATTGGACAGCTAGAGAAGGAAGTTCTTCAACTTGAAGATTTAAAGGCATTTGCCAATGCAATTGATACCATTAAAATTAATGATAATATTGGTTTTGCAAATACAGGTGATAACTGTCCTGAAGCATTGATAGCGACCATAGCAGATTTTATGTTAGAGATTGTAGATGTAAATGTGGCAGTGGTGTATTCAATTAAGGGTGAAGGAATCAAAATATCTGTTAGATGTATAAGAAGCAGTGAATACAATGCAGGTCAGGCTATTTTGGATGCTTTAAAAGGTATAGGGACTGGTGGTGGACATTCAACTATGGCTGGAGGATATGTTCCATTGAAAAAGGAAATGATTCCAGAGGATGTGGTCTTTGAAATACAAGAAAGGTTTACTAAAACTATAAAAAAATAAGCTTCCAGTCGGAATCGAACCGACAACTGGACATTACGAGTGACCTGTTTTGCCTTTGAACTATGGAAGCAGAAATAGTATATAAAACATATACTAAATTAATATGAAGTGTGAAATATCAAACAGCAGTTGGTATTTCATACTTTTTTTTACGAATATAATAATATATAAAATGTTCATTTATGTCAATAACAAAAAAGTTCAAAAAAAATAAAAAGTGCTTGCAATTTCAAATATCTATGATATATTATAACAAGCACGATGAACAAATGTCCGTCATACACGAACACGAATAGGAGATATGCAGATATGAATCAGAAATTAAGAGTTGGAATTTTAGGCGCTACAGGAATGGTAGGCCAGAGATTTATTTCATTATTAGAAAATCACCCATGGTTTGAGGTAGTAACTGTAGCAGCTAGTCCTCGTTCAGCAGGTAAAACATATGAAGAAGCAGTTGGTAATCGTTGGAAGATGGCAAAGGCTATGCCAGAAGCGGTTAAAAAACTTGTTGTTATGAACGTTAATGAAGTAGAAAAAGTTGCATCAGAAGTTGACTTTGTATTCTCAGCTGTAGATATGACAAAAGATGAGATTAAGGCTATTGAAGATGCTTATGCAAAGACAGAAACACCAGTTGTTTCAAATAATAGTGCTCATAGATGGACACCAGATGTACCTATGGTAGTTCCAGAGATTAATCCAGAACATTATGAAGTAATTAAGTTCCAAAAGGAAAGGCTTGGAACAAAAAGAGGCTTCGTAGCAGTTAAACCTAACTGCTCAATTCAAAGTTATGCGCCAGTTCTCAATGCATGGAAGGAATTTGAACCTGTTGAAGTTGTTGCAACAACATACCAGGCAATTTCTGGATCTGGTAAAACATTTACTGAATGGCCAGAAATGATTGAAAACATTATTCCATTTATTGGTGGAGAAGAAGAAAAGAGCGAGCAAGAACCTCTTAGACTTTGGGGCAAAATCGAAGATGGTGTAATTAAGAAAGCAACATTGCCAGTTATTACAACACAGTGTGTCAGAGTTCCAGTACTTGATGGGCATACAGCAGCTGTGTTTGTAAAATTCAATAAAAAACCAACTAAAGAACAGCTTATTGAAAAACTTAGGGAATTCAAGGGACTCCCACAGGAACTTGAACTTCCAAGTGCACCGAAGCAGTTTATTCAGTACCTTGAAGAAGATAATCGTCCACAGGTTCAGATGGATGTTAACTTTGAAAATGGTATGGGAGTTTCAGTTGGACGTTTAAGAGAAGATTCAGTATATGATTTCAAATTTGTTGGCTTATCACACAATACAGTTCGTGGTGCCGCAGGTGGAGCTGTTCTTTCAGCAGAAATGCTTAAAGCTCTCGGATATATTGAAGCAAAATAGTTTGTAACAAAACCTAATATACTAAGAATACAGGCTGCACACGAAAGTGTGTAGCCTGTATTTGTTAAGGAAATATTTCACATATTTCATAAAAAAAACAAAACCAGTACCAAAGTACTAAAAAATTAGGTATAATTATCTTTGCATTTTACTTACTTTTTTTGTAGTATAAGTGGTGCCCATGTGTGGAATATTTAAAACATATTAAAATCAAATGTAATGTGAAAGCTGGTACTTAAAATGAAAAAGAAAATAATTTTAGTTACATTGTGTACGGTTATGGTGATGTCACTAGTAGCTTGCAATAATAGAGAAAATGAAAAAGATGTCACTACTCAGAATATAGAAGAAAAGGATACTACATTATCGGTTGAACCAGAGACCACGACTAAACCCCAAGAGGTCACAACTGAGGAAGTTACCACCGTAGTTTCACCAGTTGAAAGGGTAGAGGATTTTGATATAAATGCTGCAATGGTGGATCTATCAGGAGATGAGTTGATTGAGGGTGATGATTTTTCAGATGCTGTGTTCGTGGGGGATTCCCGTACAGAGGCATTAAGCGTATATCATGTGCTTGATACATCTACAATTCTTGCCACAAGAGGTCTTACATCAATTAAAATTATGGAAGATAAATTTATAGATTTAGGAAATGGAACAAAGGGTACTGTTATTGATTATTTGAAATTGCATAAATTTAATAGGATTTATATTATGTTTGGGATAAATGAGGTTGGTTGTGATATTGATTCTTTTAAGCATAGTTATAAAGCATTCATTGAAGCAATAAAAGAAGTCCAACCTGATATAGACATATATATACAAAGTATTATTCCTATGGAAGAGGGAAGAACAGATGAAATCTACAACAATGAAGTGATTGCAAAATTCAATGTAGCACTAGGTGAAATAAGTACAGAGGAGAAGGTTCCAATGCTGAATGTGTCTGCTGCAGTTGTAGGTGAGGATGGAACTCTTCAACCAGAATTAAGTCGTGATGGTGTCCATTTGACAACAAAGGGCTTGAAAAAATATTTAAATTACCTTATATTAGCAACAGATGAATTAAGTCGATAATAAACTAATATAATTTATAAACATCTAATTAACGAAGATAAATTAAATCATCTGTAAATGTTAATGCTATACAAGAAAGAGGAAAATATGAGAAAACACATTATTAAATTATTGGCTGTTGTGTCATGTATTTCTATAACTACTTTTTCACTTATAGGTTGTGGAGAAACAAAGACTGCTGACATTCACGAAGTATATGAGGCTGTAAAGGAGGCATATGGAGAAGAGTATATTCCTTCATATGAATTCGATGCAGAATATGTTCAGGAAATTTTTGGGCTATCTGAAGATTTGTATGAAGATATTATTGCAGAAGGGCCAAAGGTTAGTTTTAATATTGACACTTTTGTAGCTGTTAAGGCAGTTCAGGGCAAGGGTGATCAAGTATATGATATACTTAGTGATTATAGAGATACCCAGATTAATGATGCCATGCAGTATCCAACTAATGCTATTAAGATTCAGGCTTCAGAGGTTACAAAATACGGTGATTATATATTCTTTACCTGTCTTGGCGTTATTCCAGAGGATATAGAAGACAACGGCGATGAAGCAATTCTTGAAGAAGCTAAAAGTGATAATAAAATAGCTGTTGATGTTATTGAATCTTTCTTCAAATAAAATATACAAGGGAAAGCATTATGGTATTTAGTGACTTATTATTTTTATTTAGATTTTTACCTATAATATTATTAATTTATTTTGTTACACCACATAAATTTCGTAATGCAGTACTATTTTTTACGAGCCTAGTCTTTTATGGCTGGGGTGAACCAATATATGTATTACTTATGTTGTTCTCAACATTTGTGGATTTTCTACATGGTAAAATGGTATACAAATATAAACAGCAGGGAAATAATAAAAAGGCTAAGATTTTTGTTGCTTCATCAGTGATAATAAATCTTAGCCTATTAGGCTTCTTTAAATATACAGATTTCTTTATAGCTTCATTAAATAATACATTCGGTCTATCAATAGGATTTCTTAATATTGCGTTACCTATTGGTATTTCATTTTACACATTCCAAACTATGTCATATACATTGGATATATATATGAACGACCAGGTACCACAAAATAATATTATAAGCTTTGGTACATATGTTGCTATGTTTCCACAGTTAATTGCTGGACCGATTGTTCAATATAAGAGTGTTGCCAAGGAATTGGTGGAGCGTCATGAAAATTTTGATGATTTTGCATATGGTGTAAAAAGATTTATCTTAGGATTTGGAAAAAAGATATTACTTGCAAACAATGTGGGTGCTATCTGGAGTTCTATTAAAGATACAGGTGGGCAGGATATGTCAGTATTGCTTGCTTGGACTGGTATATTATGTTTTTCGTTGCAGATATATTATGATTTTTCAGGATATTCAGATATGGCTATAGGACTTGGAAGGATGTTTGGCTTTAAATTTCCAGAGAATTTCAATTACCCATACACATCTAAGAGTATAACGGATTTTTGGCGTAGGTGGCATATTTCTCTTAGCACATGGTTTAAAGAATATGTTTATATTCCCCTAGGTGGTAATAGAAAAGGAATCGCCCGTCAAATATTTAATATTTTTATTGTATGGACGCTTACTGGTATTTGGCATGGTGCTAATACAAACTTCCTATTATGGGGTGTGTATTTTGCTATTTTACTTATAATAGAAAAGGTTTTCTTACTGAAAATATTAGATAAATGCTATGAACCTGCTAGAATATTATACACATTCTTCTTAGTGGTTATTGGATGGGTTATTTTTGAATTCGAATCCTTATCAGGAATATCAACATATCTAGGCTATATGTTTGGCGTAAGTGGTTGCGAAATTAGTAATGAATACTCTTGGTATGTAGTTGTAAATAATATGATTTTGATTTTTATAGCGTTTTTAGGTGCTACATCTATACCTAAGAGATTATATTGGAAAATAAGCAATGTAATTACCTTTAAGGGAAGTGGTTATATAAAAATGATTGTAAATAATATAGGTTTTATAGTGATTTTTATCATAGGAATGGCATATTTAGTAGATGGAAGTTACAATCCGTTTCTATATTTTAGATTTTAGGAGAAGATATGGAAGATAAAAGACAAAATATCAGTGATTTAGAGAAAATTAAAGATAATAATGAAAATGGTAATACGAATAGTAACAAATCAAATACGGGCAAAATTTGTAGTATAGTTACTGTGCTCGTGTTTGTTATGATGTTGTCTTTTTTTACTATAATAAGTATGTTGAAACCTGACACTGGATATTCAGACACCGAGAACAGAGTACTTAAAAGTAAACCAGAATTTTCAATGGATACTTTGATAAAGGGTGAATATACATCCGCATATCAAGAATATGTGAGAGATCAATTTCCTTGGAGAAAGGATTTTGTAAGATTAAAGAATTATTGTGAAATCGCAATGGGAAAGAGTAACATTAAGGATGTACTTTTATGTAGTGACGACTATTATATTGAAAGTCACCCACGTAGCAACTATGAATCTGAAATTGCAAACATAAATAAAGAGGCAGTTGTGGAATTTTCAGGAAGATATGTAGAGAGTTTAGGTGAAGGTCATGTATCAGTAATGCTTGTACCTACAGCTCAAACCGTACTTAACAATAGATTTAAGTCGGGGATGGTTGCATATGATCAAAGGGACTATATTGACTCCATAGCAAGCCAGTTAGGTCAGACATATGTTAATGTGTATGACACTTTAAAACCTCATGATTTAGAGTATATTTACTATAGAACAGATCACCATTGGACTACTTATGGTGCATACCTTGCCTATTTGAAATGGACGGAGGGAAGGGATATTGAACCTGTAACGGAAGATAGTATAGACAAGATAGAAGTCACTACAGATTTCCTTGGTACAGTTAATTCAAAATTGAATATTCCTATGGAAACCGACACTATCACACAGTATATTCCTAGGGATGTAAGTTTTCTCTTGAATTACAATATGGGCATGAAAAAGACAAAGAGCTTTGTAGATGAGACCTTTTTAGATGGAAAAGATAAGTATAGCTATTTCCTTGGTGGTAATCCGGGATTAGTAGACATTACCTCAGAGTTTAATAATGATAAAAAACTTTTAATAATAAAGGATTCATATGCAAACTGTATTGTGCCTGTATATGCGGCAACCTTTGAGAAAACCTATGTAGTAGATTTAAGGTATTTTAATATGGATATGGATGAATTTATAGAAGAGTACGGGATCACAGATATTTTGGTTATGTACAATATTGATAGCTTTGCTACAGATAAATATGTAAAAAGATTAAAATAGACTATTATACTGAATGGAGCTAGACATGATAATGAACGTAGAAAATTTAAGCCACGGATTTGGAGACAGAGCAATATTTGAAAATGTATCCTTTAGGTTACTAAAAGGTGAGCATATAGGACTTATAGGTGCCAATGGAGAAGGAAAATCTACATTTATGAATATTGTTACAGAGAAACTTATGCCAGATGAGGGTATAGTTGAGTGGAATAAAAATGTTAGAGTTGGATATTTGGATCAGCATGCTGTTTTAGAAAAGGGCATGACTATGGGAGATGTGCTAAAGAGTGCATTCGCCTATTTATTTGATATGGAAGAGAGAATGAATGACATTTGCGACCACCTAGGAGACGCTAGCGAAGATGAGATGGATTCTATGATGGAGGAGCTTGGAACTATTCAGGATATGCTCACTAATCATGATTTTTATACTATTGATGCCAAGGTGGAAGAGATTGCAAGAGCCCTTGGTTTGTTAGAGATAGGGTTAGATAGGGATGTTACTGAACTTAGTGGTGGACAAAGAACAAAGATTTTACTAGGAAAATTGTTGCTAGAAAAGCCTGATATTCTATTATTGGACGAGCCTACAAATTATTTGGATGCTGTACATATAGAGTGGCTTAAGAGATATCTTATAGACTATGAAAATGCTTTTATCCTTATTTCCCATGATATACCATTTTTAAACAGTGTTGTAAATATAATTTACCATATGGAAAATAGGGAACTTAATAGATATGTTGGTGATTATAATAAATTCCAAGAAGTATACGAAGTAAAGAAGTCCCAGCTTGAGGCTGCTTATAAGCGTCAACAACAAGAAATCGGCGATTTAAAAGATTTTGTGGCACGAAATAAGGCTAGGGTATCAACACGAAATATGGCTATGTCTAGACAGAAGAAATTGGACAAAATGGATGTTATTGAACTTGCAAAGGATAAACCAAAGCCAGAATTTAATTTTAGGAATGCCAGAGCAACGGGAAAAGTTATTTTTGAAACAAAAGATTTAATTATTGGATATGATAGAGGAACTCCACTTTCAAAGCCTATCAATTTACGTATGGAAAGAGGAGAGAAGATAGCTCTTATTGGTACAAATGGTATTGGAAAGACTACATTTTTAAAGAGTGTAACAGGACTTATTCCTGCACTATCTGGAAGTGCACATCTCGGCGATTATTTATACAAGGGATATTTTGAGCAGGAGATGAAGCCTGAGAGTAATACTTGTATTGAAGAAATTTGGAAAGAATTTCCGTCGTACACACAATATGAGGTACGTTCTGCACTGGCAAAGTGTGGTCTTACAACAAAGCATATAGAAAGCCAGGTACGAGTTTTAAGTGGTGGTGAACATGCAAAAGTTAGACTATGTAAATTAATAAATCAAGATACAAATTTCTTGCTTCTTGATGAGCCGACTAATCACTTAGATGTAGATGCTAAGGACGAACTTAGAAGAGCATTGAAAGAGTATAAGGGCGCCATTCTTTTAGTTTGCCATGAACCGGAATTTTACGACGGCTTAGTGGACAAGGTTTGGAATTTAGAAGAATTCTCATTACTTAGTTAATATAACAGTATACTTTACCAATACAAACGGTTCTGTACAAACTGTGGATTTTACAACGAATATTGCGGATGAAACAGGCTTTAAAATTGCAGGTTCATCAGGAGGTAAATATACAGTTTTTTCATACACATATAAGTAAGATTTAATTAAAAAGAAGACACCCAAGAGGACATTGTTAGAAATCTAGCAAAGGGAGTCTTGGGTGTTTTTATAGGCTTCATATTATTTTAATGTTGTTATATTTATATTTTGCTATACATTTCTGCGAAAAATGTACAATGAAAAATGAAAGTACGTATTTTGGGACACTACAAATGATATTATCTAACTATGAAAAACATTAAGAATGTAAAATTATCAAAAGTGTAAACAGTACTTAAAAAGTATAACAATCTAGAAAACGAATAGAAAAGAGGTCATTGTTATGAACGAATTAAACTGCATTATTATTTCATATCTTGTATCAGGAATTATAGGGTTTTCCACGTATATTATTCAATACTATTCAGTAATTGGTCCTTGTAATATAGAGTTTGATGATAGAAAGAAATCAGAACTGACTATTATGAATAAGTACAACAAGCTGTTTGATGGTATTTTTTACGGATATATTATAGTGGGTATTTTAGCTATATTAATAGCAACAGCCCTAGAAAATATAGCATTGTTTAGATGCATTGTTATTCTAGAGCTGATATATTTTGTATTAAATATGGTTTCTATGTTTATTATGTATTATAGAAGTAAACTTTATTGGTCACTTTTGGGTAATAAAAATACAAAAGGTATAAAAAGTGAAAAGGCACTTTAGTTTGTTTTATTGATTTTTATAGCTCGTTTATTTTCGGTAAGTCAAAGTTGTTTAATACATAATTTAAATCGCTAATGTCGTAATTGTTAATATCTATAAAAAATCTTATAATTAAATCTTCTTTTTGGGAATTGCTTAGAGCATAATCAACGCAACGCAGAAGTCTACGTGTTTCCTCATAATCTAATTGGAAAGCGAAACAAACTCTAATAACTTCGCCCTTACTTGGATGGTAAGACTTATTTTTACTTAAATTTGAAAAATAGTTATTATCCAGCGCAACCTTCTCACAAAGTAATTTTTCGTCCTTATTATATTCAGAAAAATATGTTGTCACTATTTCACTGTAGGTATTAGGATTGCCATGGTTCTCGTACCATTCATTACATTTGTCTCTTTTGGGATCTGATTTTAAGGCCAAAGTATTAAATTTATTGTTGATATTATTTGTTTCTCTAACATAATGAACTTCAACAAAAATACCTGAATCATGACATAATTCTTGACGTTTCTTTAACTTCTTTTTCTTAGATGTTGTGAAAATCGACATAATGTACCTCCATATATATTAAATTCTGGTATTTTAAAGTTATGATTAAAATGTTTTCATAGAGTGCAAACAATCCTAATTATTCTATCATAAAATATTTGAGTTGTGTATTGTTTCTTGTTAAGAATTCCTATATAATGAATAAAAAATATTATATTATTAAGTTAAAAAGGAGAAATTATGGAAAATTTTGGTTTCGTACATATGTATTCAATATTCTCATATCTACTTACGGTTATTTTTTGTGTACTTATGTGTTATTTGATATGCAAGCGCTCCGGGATAAGTAAATTATTTTGCTTGTTTGGATTCTTAGGTATGGCAGGTATATTTATACTGATAGTTATTAGATATGTTGTAATGATTCCTAAAAATGTAAATAATGGAAATCCTCGTAGTGGTGGAGAAATATATTGTGGCAATACATATGGTGGTCAAACATCCGCAAACAACGCTAGAAGCAATACAGTGTATAGTACAAATCCGAATGATCCATTTGCCGAT
>JAAYNM010000053.1 GCA_012520815.1 Clostridiales bacterium | reverse complement strand
TGTTTTGTCACTTTAATTATACCAAACAAAGAGTCTGGATTCCTTATATTTTGGGCATTTTTTGAAAGTTGTTTATTGTAAAACTGATAAAATCCGCAGTTGTGGATAAAACTGCGGAAACTCAAGTTAAATTAAGGTAGACAATAAAACCAAATCAATATATAATGTATAAATTGAAGTTTAATTTTCACTAATATAGAAAGAGGAAAAATTATGAAGCTTATAATACAGATACCTTGCTATAATGAGTCAGAAACACTAGAGATAGCACTTAATGATCTTCCAAAACATATTGATGGTATTGATGAGATAGAATATCTTATAATTAATGATGGAAGTAAAGACAATACAGTGGAAGTGGCAAGAAACTGGGGTGTTCATTATATAGTGAACTTCAGAAGAAACAAAGGTCTTGCTAAAGGTTTTATGGCAGGTATTGATGCTTGCCTTAGAAATGGTGCTGACATTATAGTGAATACTGATGCTGACAACCAGTATGTAGCTGATGATATAGAGAAACTTGTACGTCCGATAATAGAAGGAAAAACAGATATAGTTATAGGTGAAAGACCTATAGATGAAACAGCGCATTTTTCACCACTTAAAAAGAAACTGCAACATTTCGGTAGCTGGGTGGTTAGAAAGGCATCAAAGTCCGATATACCAGATGCCCCAAGTGGATTTAGAGCATACAGTAGAGATGCAGCAATGAGACTTAATGTTACCAATGAATACACATACACACTTGAGACAATTGTACAAGCAGGTAGAAACAAAATAGCACAGACATCTGTACCTATTAGAACTAATGGAGAACTTAGACCATCTAGACTATTTAATAGTATGATGGGATATGTAAAAAAATCAATGCTTACTATTTTAAAAGCATTTATGACATATAAGCCACTTAGATTTTTTACGATATTAGCACTTATTCCATTCCTTATTGGATTAGCACTAGGCATTAGATTTATTGTATTTATTTGTCTTGGAGATGGAAGTGGACATGTTCAATCGCTTATATTTGCAAGTATGCTTATGATGATGGGATTTATCACGTATATGATAGGTCTTGTATCTGATCTGATATCAGTGAATAGAAAGATATTAGAAGATGTACAATATCATGTAAGAAAGCTTGATTACGATAGAAATAATGATAAAAAAAGTGATAAATAAAATTCTAGATAATAGATGAAAGGTATATTAATGGGAAAAAAGATAATATTAACTAATCAACACTGTGACAATAGAGGCGATGAATCAGCTACTATTGGTCTTATTGAACAAATATATGCGAATTTTGGAAATGATGCTAAAATTACAATGTTTAAACAGACAAAGGATTATCAGTTTATTCCAGATGAATACGGAATAGAAGAAAGAAATATGGACAGAGATTTTAGTTTCATGTTTCAAAGCATGATGTGGATTTTGTTCAAATATATCCACTTAGATATACGTGGAATTTTATCTAAGAGAATGAAAAAATTCATAAAACTTCACGAAGAAGCGGATATAATTCTATCTTCATGTGGGGGCCCTTATATTGGAGATATTTATTTTAATCATGAAATATTACATATATTTTATGTACTAATTCCTGAACTTTTAGGAAAAATAGTTGCGTTTGCGGCACCGTCTATGGGGCCTTTTAAAAAGAAAATCGCTAATCCTATTCGAAGAAGTATATTAAAGAGAGCAAAACTAATAGTACTTAGAGATAAAGTATCGTTTGAGTATGTTAATGAATTTTTAAAACAACCAGAAAAGGTTTTCTTAGCAGCGGATGCATGTTTTGCCAATGAGATAGCAGACAAGGCAAAATTAGAAGAAAGAGAAAATGTTATTGGATTTACCCCGTTAGAGTACAAGTATCCAAGTGCTTCCAATAGAGAGGCAGAGGTGGAAAAATACAAAGTAAGTTTAATAGAATTGTTTGATAAACTTATGGAAGAAGACAAGTCATTAAAAATAGAATTTTTTCCACAATTATATAATAAACATTCAGATATTAAATTGATTGAAGAATTTAAATCTAGAATGAAGTATGGAGATAGAACAATTGTATTTTCGGATAAAGCCTCCGGCCCATTACAGCAGATGGAAATTGGGAAAATGAAGATGATGATTGCTACAAGGTATCACTCAGCGGTTTTTTCTTGCAAGATGCATGTTCCTGTTATATGTATAGCATACGAACACAAGGCGTTTGCGATGATGGACTCTTTTGATCTTTCTGATTGTGTAATAGATATAAATGAAATGACCTCTGATGTTTTAAATGAAAAGTATCAACATATTAAATCAAACTATGATTCTATTTATGAAAGACAAGTAAAGAAATTACCACTTGTAACGGAAAAAGCTAAAAGCACTATTAAATTAGCGAAAGAGGTATATGATGGCGAGTTTGGAAACAAATAAAATAGATGTTCAAAAATTTCACGATGAGATAGAAAAGTATCCTATGTTGTGTCAATCTTGTGGAATGTGCGAGGCAGTATGCCCATCGGGTGCAATAAAAATATCACAAAATCCTTATAGTCAGTTTGTACCTTATTTAGATATAGACAAATGTATTGGATGCACTAAATGTATTAAGGCTTGCCCTGTTAGAGAGAATATGTATAAGTCTACATCAGTAATTGGACCCTATTATAAGATTTTCTTGGCTAAAAGTACCACTAAAGAGGATGTTGAAAATGGCAGCTCTGGAGGTGTCATTACAGCATTAACTCAATATGGATTAGATAAGGGTATATTTGATGAAGTTTTGACACAGACAAGCAAAGACTTTAAGGTGATTTCTACTCCTCAATATATAAAAGAAACAAGGAAAGAGTCTGGTTCAAAATATATTTCGGCACCGCTGTGTTCAGTATTTGATAGGAAAAAGTGCAATGTTGTAGCAACAGCCCTTCCTTGTCAAGCGAAAGCAATTAAGAAGCAAAATACAGACACATTTATAATGGGATTATTCTGCTCAAAACTCTCGCTAGAAGATTTGGCTAAATACGTAGCAAAGAAAAATAAAAGAAAATATGAAGATATAAAGAAAATAACATATCGAAGAGGAAACTGGCCAGGAAAATTCAAAATGGAATTTGTTGATACCAGTAAAAATATAGAAGAAAATTTAAACAGATCTCAATTTAATGCCGCTTATAATAGTTATAATTTTAGTTGTTCCGGATGTCTGTTATGTGATGACTATTTTGCAGAATCAGCAGATATTTCGTTTGGAGATCCATGGGGTAAGAAGCAATATGTAGATGGATATATAGGTGAAACAGTTGTTATAGTTAGAACAAAACGAGGAATGGAATTTGTAGAAAAAGCAATAGAAGATAATGCAATTAGTGTAAGTGAAATAGATTTATTAGATGTAATTAGAGGACATCTGAAGGAAATATACAATAAAAAAACTGCACTATTACAAAGAATTAATACATTTGAAAAAGAATCGAATGCAATGAAAGACTATGATAAAAAGGTGCTCATTGACATTAAGAATTTTAAGATTTTAAATAAATACTCAATACACAATAATTGGAAAAGAAGAGTAAATACCAAAAAATATAATAGAATGATGAAATCATCTATGAAAGTGATGTTTTTTGTTAGATTTTCACACGCCTTCTTGTTGAGTAAAAGATTAAAGAATAGTAAGAATTTACAACACTATTTCAATGTAGCTCTAGAGGAAAAAATTGAAAGAGAGAAATAACAATGTTTAAAGCATTAGGATATCACACTTTTGCAAAGGTTGTAGTTGTTTTTGCTGCTTACATTTTGCATTTTTGTTTAGGGAAAGTTTTGTCTGTAGATGAATATGGAGTAATAGGAACAGTAATAGCATTTTGTAACTTTTACTATATGTTTTTAACGAATGGTGTTAGACAGGGAATTTCAAAATCATTATCAGTAAAAGAATATGATAATACTGATGTTGTAAAAAAAGGAATGATGCTCCAAACCATATTTAGTATTGCATTGTCTGTTATTAATTTTGCACTAGCACCTATGTTTGCAAAGGCATTTGGAGATCCAGCATTTGAAAAATATATAATGCTGATTAGTATGTTAATACCACTTACAGCTATATATTTTGCCTTTACAGGTGGGTTAAATGGAACAAAATTATTTTTGCAAGAAGCTATAGTTATTATGATTTATCCAATGCTAAGATTAACTTCTATTCCACTAGCACTGGTATTTGATTCTGATAAACCGACAGGGATTATTTTTGGTTTTTCGTTGGCATCGCTTTTGGCGGCAATCTTAGCCTCAGCAATGCTATTGCAAAATAAAAAATTCAAGCAAAAAAGAGAAAATGCAAAGAAATTAACTAATAAATCTATGTTAAAGATTTCATTTGAGTTTATTATATTCTTTGCTTCTATTACGATGATATTAAATATGGATACATTCTTTTTGCAATATGTTTGTAAGGATACTGAACTTACAGGGTATTATACAGGAGTTCACACATTCTCACTGGTACCATATTACCTTATCTCAGCGTTTTATCTAGTGATATTACCTTATGTATCAGAAAATTATGTAAAAGGTGATATGAAAAAAGTAAAAGATGTTATTGCAAAGAATTTTAATATTATTACGGTGTTTATTTTACCTATTACAGCACTTATAGCTACTACGGGACCAGAACTATTATCGTGCTTTTATAGCAAAGAGTATTATCAGGCAGGGAACGCACTATCCATCTTGTGTATGGGTACATTTTTCTTGTCATCATTTGCGGTACTTAATGTTGTATTAAATGGAATGAATTGTAAAAAATTAACAAAATCTTTGTCAGTCATAACGGTTGCAATAGACGTAGCATTGTTATATTTCTTGATTCCTATATGGGGACTAGAAGGTGCAGCTATAGCCACCACTGTTTCAGCACTTTTTGGTTGCATCGTATCACTCATATATTTAATTAAAAAGATTGGAAATCCTTTTGATCTTACAACTATGGGAAAAGCAGTGGTTTTAGTTATGATTTTCGTTATTGCTTGCAGAGTTGTATTTAATTTTATAAAGGTACATAATTTAATTGCTTTAATAGCGATTTATGCAGCATTTGGCCTAGCATACTTGTTATGTGTCATCTTGTTTAAAATAGTAGATGTAAAAAGCTTAGTAGAGAAAAAGAAGTAGAGGATATTATGAAAGTATCATTTAAGAATGAAAAAGTACTTTTTATTACAACTAAAAATTTGGATTACTTAAGAAATTCACAGGAAATAGAATTGATTAAATCAGAAGCCAAATCTGTAGATGTGATAGGTTCACAAAAAAAAAGTTACCTGAAAAGGTTATTATATGTAAATATGAAAATACTACTCACAAAATTTAGAAAATATGATACAGTATTTGTAGGTTTTTCACCACAACTCATAGTTCCGATATGGGCCTGGAAATTTAGAAAAGTTCGATTAATCGAAGATTTTTTTATATCAGTATATGACACAATGGTTTTTGATAGAAAGAGATTTAAGAAAAATAGTTTTATGGCTCGAATTTGCAAATATCTAGATAAAAAAACCATATCTAAGGCTGAACATATTATTTGTGACACAAATGCTCATGGCGATTACTTTTCAAGTGAATTCAATGTTGAAAGGCAGAAGATTGAGACATTATATCTTAAGGCAGATATAGGGATATATCATCCTATGAATATTGACAAAGATGATAAGTTAAAGGATAAATTTGTTGTATTATATTTTGGAAGCATACTACCACTTCAAGGACTAGACATTATTCTAGGTGCTTTGGATAAGTTAAAAGAAGAAAAGGATTTATATTTTTATATTGTGGGTCCTATAAATAACAAGTTCAACAAATCAGAATCTGATAATATAGAGTACATAGAATGGCTTTCACAGGAAAAACTAGCAGAAATGATAGCAATGTCTGATTTGTGTCTGGCTGGACACTTTAATAAAGAAATCGATAAAGCCAAACGAACGATTCCAGGGAAAGCGTATATTTATGAAGCTATGAATAAACCTATGATATTAGGAGATAACGAGGCAACTAGAGAATTATATAGTGATAGCATGCACAATGTATTCTTTGTGGAGATGGGAAATGCACTGGCTCTAGCAGAAAAAATTATCCAGTGTAAGAAAGAGTTACATGAAAGGAAGTAGGAAAATGAAAATTGCAGTCGCAGGAACAGGATATGTAGGATTATCCAATTCAATTTTATTAGCACAAAATAACGAGGTTTTTGCTGTAGATATTATACCTGAAAAAGTAGATATGATTAATAGCAAGAAATCACCAATCGTAGATAAAGAGATAGAAGAATATCTAGCTACTAGACAACTTAACCTTACGGCTACTACAGATGCAAGAGCAGCGTACGAAGGTGCTGAATTTGTTATTATTTCAACACCAACAAATTATGATACTAAACTTAATTATTTTGATACATCTTCAGTTGAAAGTGTTATTGAGCTTGTTATGGAAATTAATCCAGATGCTATTATGGTTATTAAGTCCACAGTTCCGGTAGGATTCACAGAATCAGTAAGAAAAAAATATAAATGTGAAAATATTATTTTTTCACCAGAATTTTTGCGTGAAGGACGTGCACTTTATGATAATTTATATCCATCAAGAATCATTGTAGGTGCACCACTTGATGATGAAAGGCTTTCACAAAAAGCTAGGACCTTTGCAGAACTCTTAAAGCAGGGTGCGATTAAAGAGGACGTAGAAATCTTATTTACAAATCCAACAGAGGCAGAAGCAGTAAAACTTTTTGCAAATACATATCTTGCTCTTCGTGTATCTTTTTTCAACGAACTTGATACGTATGCAGAGGTAAAGGGTCTTAATACAAAACAAATTATAGAAGGTGTATGCCTAGATCCTCGTATTGGTTCTCATTACAATAACCCGTCATTCGGATATGGTGGATATTGTTTACCAAAGGATACAAAGCAGCTTCTTGCAAATTATAATGATGTTCCCAATAATATTATTGGGGCTATTGTAGCAGCTAATACTACTAGAAAAGATTTTGTAGCAGAAAGAATTTTGGAAAAACAACCAAAGATAGTTGGAATTTATAGACTCACCATGAAGGCTAATTCAGATAACTTTAGACAATCATCTATTCAAGGTGTAATGAAGAGAATAAAAGCTAAAGGTATAGAAGTGGTTATTTACGAACCAACTCTTAAGGAGGATAGTTTCTTTAACTCTAGAGTGGTTAGAGATTTAGATGACTTTAAGAAGATAAGTGATGTTATCGTTGTAAATAGATTTGATGATGATCTTGATGATGTAATGGATAAAGTGTATACAAGAGACCTATATTTGAGAGATTAGACCTCTGTTTTAAATTATGGTTTGTAAAATGAAAGGTAAAAATATGAAAAATATTATTATTACAGGTGCAAATGGACAATTAGGTCGCGCGATAAGCAATAAGTTAAAAAAGCAAGAGGATGTCAATGTTATAAAAACGGATATTTTAGAAGAAAATGATATTACAAGTCTAGATATAACCAATTTAAACCAAGTTATGGATTTTATAGAGAATAAAAGACCATATGCCATAATAAATTGTGCTGCTTATACTAATGTTGATGGATGCGAAAAGGATTGGGATGGAGCTTATAAACTCAATTCCATAGGACCAAGAAACCTAAGCATCGCTGCAGAAAAATTTGATGCAAAAATTGTTCATATATCAACGGATTACGTATTTTCTGGAGACGGAGATAGACCATATACAGAATTTGATACGCCATCACCTATAAGCGCATATGGAAAGACAAAATTGGCTGGAGAAGAATTTGTAAAACAATTTTCAAATAAATATTTTATAATAAGAACCGCATGGTTATATGGTGATGGAAAAAATTTTGTGAAGACAATGCTTAGGCTTTCAGAAACAATGCAGGAAATTAGTGTTGTTGACGATCAACTGGGTTCTCCTACAAGTACAGAAGTATTATCTAATATTATAGAAGAATTATTATGGACAGAGAATTATGGTACTTTTCATGGTACTTGCGAGGGGATATGTAGTTGGGCAGAATTTACAGAAGAGATATTCCGAATAATGAATATTAAAACCAAAGTCAATTTTATCTCATCAAATGAGTATGCAAGACAACATCCAGATGCTGCGAGCAGACCCGCATATTCTGTTCTAGATAATTATATGCTGAAAATAACAAATGGATATGTAGCTGATGATTGGAAAAAAGCAATCAAAGTTTATTTGAATGATATAAACAATCAAAAATAGTATTACTTATTAAGAAACTATTTTAATAATGACAGGAATGACAATGCAGGTACTTGTCATTTACAACGTTTTCGGTTATATTATTACAATGTAAGGACAAAAAACAGGAGGCAACACTATGAGAACGTATTTAGTAACAGGAGGAGCTGGATTTATAGGCTCAAATTATATTCATTATATGTTTAAGAAATATGATAATGAAATCAGAATTATTAATGTAGACAAGCTAACTTATGCAGGTAATTTAGAGAACCTTAAGGAAGTTGAAGATAGAGATAACTATACTTTTGTAAAGGCTGATATTTGCGACAAAGAAGCAATAATGAAGATTTTTGCTGAAAATGATATAGATAGAGTCGTTCATTTTGCAGCTGAAAGTCATGTTGATAGAAGTATTAAGAACCCAGAGGTCTTTGTACAGACAAACGTTCTTGGTACAGCAGTAATGCTTAATTGTGCAAAGAACGCATGGGAATTAGAAGATGGAACATTTAAGGAAGGAAAGAAATTCCTTCATGTTTCAACAGATGAAGTATATGGTTCATTACCAGATGATGACAATGCATTTTTCTATGAAACATCACCATATGATCCACATAGCCCATATTCAGCTAGTAAAGCGTCATCAGATATGTTAGTTAGGGCATATATGGACACATATAAGTTCCCAGCTAATATTACAAACTGTAGTAACAACTATGGTCCTTACCAGTTCCCAGAAAAGCTTATTCCACTTATCATCAACAATGCATTACAGGGTAAAAAGTTACCTGTATATGGTGATGGAAAAAATGTTCGTGACTGGTTATATGTTGCAGATCACGCTAAGGCTATCGATATGGTTCAAGAACAGGGTAGACTGTTTGAAACATACAATATTGGTGGACATAATGAAAAACAAAATATTGAGATTATCAATATTATTATAGAGACACTTCAGGAAATGCTTCCAGAAGGTGATCCTCGTAAGGAGCTTGTAAGTAAAGATTTAATTACTTATGTTGAAGATAGAAAGGGACACGATAAGAGATACGCTATCGCTCCTGATAAGATAAAGGCAGAAATCGGCTGGTATCCAGAGACAATGTTTAAAGAAGGTATTAAACTTACAATAAAGTGGTTCTTTGAACATGAAGATTGGATGCAGAATGTTACAAGTGGCGATTACCAGAAGTATTATGTAGATATGTATTCTGGAAAATAGA
>JAAYNM010000052.1 GCA_012520815.1 Clostridiales bacterium | reverse complement strand
TGCGCAGTTTGCGGGAACATATCAACTGCACATATCTTCCTAACCTTATAACCACGTTCCTGTAATATTTCAAGGTCACGGGCAAGGGATGTTGGCTTACAAGAAATATACACCAATTTATCTACACCAAAGTTTATAATCTTATCCAGTGCCTTTGGATTTATTCCATCTCTAGGAGGATCTAGTACTATAAGATCAGGCTTGTCCTCAACTTCGTCAATTACCTTGAGTACATCACCTGCAATAAATTCGCAGTTATCTATGTTGTTTAGTTTGGCATTTTCTTTTGCCGCTTCGACTGCCTCTTCAACAATCTCCACGCCCACAACCTTCTTTGCCACTTTGGCAAGTATTTGGGCTATTGTTCCAGTTCCACTATATAAGTCAAATACTGTCATATCCTTTGTATCACCTACATAGTTTCTTGCTTTTTCATATAGGACTTCTGCTCCCATAGAATTTGTCTGGAAGAAAGAAAACGTTGATATCTTAAAATCAAGTCCGAGTATATTTTCTGTTATATAATCTCTACCATACAGTATCTCTGTCTTATCACTAGAAACGACATCTGACAAACTATCATTAACGATATGTAAAATGCCTGTGAGTGTCCCCTCTAGATCCAAGGTTTTTAATAGTTGTGTATAATCTTCTAGCATTTGTTCCTGTGAAAATTTTGTACCCTCCTCATTCCACTGCGAGCTAGTTACTAATGCCACTAATATTTCTGCATTTCTGACACTTCTACGAATTAACAAATGGCGTAAATAGCCTATATGTTTCATTTTATGATAGAAGGATACCTCTTTATCTTTAAAGAATTTTAGAGTAGCCTCTAAAATTATATTGTAATCTTTATCCACAATACGACATTGATTAATAGATACAATATCGTAAAAACTTCCTTTTTTATGAAGTCCCAATGCTAATGGGCCTCCCATGTATTCATCTCCAAAGGAGAATTCCATTTTGTTACGATAACTCCATTCAAAGGGACTTCCTAAAATGTCCTCAAATTCATATTCGTCTTTAATTACATCATCCATAATGCCTTTTACTTGGTTCATTTTCATATTTATTTGCATTGGATAGCTCAACTCCTGATAAAGACATCCCCCACACTCTCCAAAATGTTGACAAAAAGACGTACGTGTTTGCATAGGGGATCTTTTAATTACATTTACAAGCTTACCCTCACATCTTCCATGTCGTTTCTTCGTAAGCATAAATTCGATTTCCATACCCTCTAATGCATCTTTAACAACCACCTTATATTTCTGCGGGTTACCTTCATTATCTATTTCGTTATATTCCACTATTCCCTTGTTGGGGAATTCATACTTAACAACTTTACCAATATAATTCTGACCTTTTTTCATGTTTGCTCCTTGTATTCTATGTTCACTAAACGCAACTATTTCCAATTTATATTAATAATCAGTCTATACCTTCTATAGGCCCCATTACTATACCTTATGTAATAGCTAATGGACACATTGTACACAAGTATATCACAATATACTAAAACTTCCTATCCTAGTAAAAAAGGGCACATGCACTGATTACACAGTGTATGTGCCCTATCACTGATGCTATTTATTTTTCTTCAAAATCATCTTCGAAAAAGTCATCATCAAATTCATCGTATTCAAAATCATCTTCGAATTCGTCATAACACTTAGATGAGAAATATTTGTATAATGCAAAGCCGATACCAGCTACTGCTGCCACTGCTGCCACGATGGCGATAATCCAAACCATCTTGCATTTCTTCTCTTCTTCATGCTGTTTTCTGTTCATTAACTCGCCAATCTTTGATGCTGCGATTAATTCTTCAACCTTGTTCATACTTTTGTCACCCTTTCTTTTATTCTATTATCCTTATATAAGGTTTTACATAGTCCTTTGTAACCCGAAGGTTCTCATAAAATGATTATACCATATTTATGAATTTTTACTACATCTTTTTTAGTTTTGCAAAAGAAGCAAACATTCTTTTTTGACCTGCAGAATTAAAGTTGACCAACACTTCAAAATCTCTACCAGAATCGTCAATGGAAATCACTGTTCCCACGCCAAATTTCATATGTTTCACTGTATCACCAACTCCATAACCTAAATCGCCTTTTTTTGATGGTAATATAGTGGATGACGGTGTGGAATTTGATGCATTACCACCTGCATAACTACTTCCTACACTACTTGTATCATAGCGTCCACCACTTTGTGATTGCTTCTTATCAAAAGCACTACTACTTAGGAGCTCCCTAGCAGACATACCACGTTTCCCAACTCCAGTACTACTTCCATAATTTGTTACAGGAGTACTTCTTCCAAACGAGGACACAGTTTTTCCAAATGATAGCCCACTTACACTTGTTGCTGGCTGCTTCCTTTCCATCTTGTGTTCAAAAAGCTCTGCCGGAATCTCTGAAACGAATCTAGAAGGCTTGTTATACTGTATCTCTCCACGAATCATTCTCGCCCTAGCATGACTAATGGTTAAGTGTTCCATAGCTCTTGTAATAGCTACATAGCAAAGACGTCTTTCCTCCTCAATATCTGTCGGGTCATCGGAGTTAATGCTCATATAACTCGGGAACAATCCATCCTCCATACCACTTAGATAGACATTTGGAAATTCAAGTCCTTTTGCGCTATGTATAGTCATTAAAATTACGTAATCACTCTCGCCATCAACTGAATCTATATCTGCTACAAGTGCTACTTCCTCCAAGAATTCTGAAAGAGATGGTTCTAATGCACCTTTTTCATAATCGACTATTTTTGATAATAATTCATTAACATTCTCGATTCTTTCATCAGCTTCTTCAGTATTTTCAAGCTTGAGTTCCTTTATATATCCTGTTTCATCCATAATGTATTTAAAAACTTCTCTAAGAGAACCTTCATTTTGAATACTTCTGGTAACACGAACAGTATTTACAAATTCCTTTATCTTACCCGCTGCTCTTCCGATTCCTGGAATGTTATCTGCATCCTCGCAAGCTTCTAGGAAACTAATTCCTCCAAGGTCTGCATAAGTTTGTATTCTATCTATGCTTGTAAGTCCAATTCCTCTTTTAGGTACATTGATAACTCGTTTCACTGCTAAGTCATCTCGACCATTGTCTACAGTCTTGAGATAGGCTAACATATCCTTAATTTCTTTTCTTTGATAGAAATTAACTCCACCCACCAATTTGTATGGAATATTCAAATTAACAAGTTTTTCTTCAAGCACACGAGACTGAGCATTAGTTCTATATAGACATGCATTACTATTGTATCTACATGTGCCAGAATTTACTCTCTTTTCAATATCTCTAGCTATAAATTCTGCCTCTTCATATGCATTTTCAAATTGTAAAAGAGTGATTTTATCTCCATCCTCTTTATCCGTCCATAGCGTTTTGTCTTTTCTTCCGAAGTTGTGACTAATTACAGCGTTCGCAGCATTTAAAATATTACTTGTAGAGCGGTAATTTTGCTCCAATTTAATAACTCTCGCATCTGTATATACTTCTTCGAAATTCAAGATATTCTTGATATTTGCACCTCTAAACTTATAAATTGACTGGTCATCATCACCTACTACACATAGATTATGATATTTACCTGCCAATTGGCTAATAAGTTTAAACTGGACTGTGTTTGTATCTTGATACTCATCTACCATTATATATTTAAGTCTTTCCTGATATGACTCAATAACCTCAGGGCATTTATCAAATAACTCAACCGTCTTAACTAGTAAATCATCAAAATCCAGAGCATTATTCTTCTTTAGCTGCTCCTGATACTCTTTGTATGCTTTGCCAATTCTTTGTCTATTAAAATCACCACTAGATTCCCTAAGAAATCTATCCGGTGAAATAAGTTCGTTCTTTGCTGAAGATATATAACTAAGTATAGTCTTCTCTTTTAACTGCTTTGTATCGTAATTTAGTCTCTTACATATATCTCGCATCAATGTCTTACTATCATCGGTGTCATAAATCGTAAAACTATTGTCATAACCAATTCTATCAATATATCTTCTAAGTATTTTTACGCATGATGAATGAAATGTGCTAACCCAAATATGTTCAGATCCAAATCCAACTAAATCATCAACTCTTTCTCTCATCTCGCCTGCTGCTTTATTTGTAAATGTTATGGCCATAATATTCCATGGATTAACACCTTTTTCCTCAATTAAGTATGCAATTCTATGTGTTATTACTCTCGTCTTTCCTGAACCTGCACCTGCAAGAATAAGTAAAGGACCCTCTGTATGCAAAACTGCCTCTCTTTGCATATCATTCATATTCTCTAGCATCGTTTTCTCCTTAAATGTCCTTTGTTAAACTCTAAATCCTAAATAATTTCATAATCAATAATACATCTTTTAAGCTTAGTACATATATATTAATGCACAAAGAGTCCGGTTATCCGGACTTTACAAGAAGATAAGAAGAAGTGCATAACAGCACTCCTTCCCATCTAAATATTTATTATTATACTAATTTTTTTCCACAGTTACCGCAAAACTTTGCACCATTAGTTGCAGTTCCACAGTCTGGACAAAACTTAGGTGTTTCTCCACTAGTTGCTCCTGCAACAGGTGTTATAGCTGCTCCATTCATGCTTCCTGACATTTGATTAACCATCTGCTGGCCCATCATCATGCCCACCTGCATACCTGCCATTGAGTTAGCCATATTACTCATAGAATTAGAGCCACCGCCCTTTGCCATTGAATCAACCATAGCCATCTGTGAGTATCTATTCATATCACCCACCATACTCTGTGAAGCTGCCTTCTTTTGCATAGCCTGAACTTCTTCTGGATATGAGAAACTTGAAATAGTAAAGCCTGTAATAGAAATACCTATCTTGTATATCTCCATATCCAAGTCTTCTTTTATTCCTTTCGAAATATCAAATGCATTTGCCTGAAGGTTGAACATATCTTTTCCTTCTTTTGATATCCACTTCATAAGAAGCTGGTCAAGCATTGAAATAACTCGTTCCTTAACATCTTCTACATAGAATACATCCTTAATACCTGCAACTCTATCAATAAGTGCATCTCTATCCGATATCTTGCAAGTAAAAGTTCCAAATGCCCTAATTGGCATTCCACCCGGAAGATTTAATTGTGGTGCAGGAATATTTATTGAATTCTTCGTGCCCCACTTAATTGTAAATTCCTTTGTATTGATAAATAGAACTTCTGCCCTAATTCCACTGTTAAATCCAAACTTAAATCCCTTAAGTGATGAAAGAAATGGAATAATCTGTGACTCTATATCAAAGCTTCCTTCGTCCTCAAATACACCTTCCACTTTGCCATTATACATAAAAATAGCATCCTGACCAGGTCTAATAATTAGACGACTTCCTTTTTTAATTTCGTCGTTTTTCCATTTCCAGAACATAACATCGTCTCTGGTTTCATTCCACTCAACAACATTTGATAATTGATTACCAAATAATCCCATCTATATATCCTCTTTCTGCCTTACTATTTACCAAGCTGTGCTTTTAACGCTGCTAATTCGTCATCAACTTCACCTGCATCTGGTGATGAATCATATTTTGCAGCTAAATTATCAATATTTGCATTTTCTGAAGATGCATTAAGTTCTGACATGGCATTTGCTGCATCAAGCATCTTGTCTGCCTTTGCTTCCATTCTTGCAAATGCTGACATGCTATTTTCTGCGCCTGAAACACTTGAACCCATTTTGTTAATTTTTTCTTGAGTTTTTGCAACTGCAATCTTAGCTTTAATAGTATCTTTTTTAGAATTTAATTCGTTAATATCCTTAACTAATTTATCATGCATCTGTCTCATCTTAGAAGCATTAGCTGCTGATAAATCATATGCCTGCTGAAGAGCTGCCTGTTTTTCAACTAACTGATTTTTCTTTACAATAAACTGACGTGCATCTTCATCATTGCCACTTTCAACTGCCTTTACAGCATAATTCTGAAATTTAGTAATCTCTGCGTTACATTCGTCCAGTTCCCTTTTGCTTCTTGTCTCATCAGCCATAATAGCCGCTGTTTCTGCTTTAACCTTTCCTAAATCACTTTCAAGGTTTCTTAAATATTGATCGATCATCTTTTCTGGATCCTCACACTTATCTAAAAGTGCGTTAATGTTTGATGACATGATGTCTTTAAATCTTGATATAATTCCCATAGTGGTAAATCCTCCTTTTACTTTTGCGTGTAATTTTTACTCTGCTATTATACTATAACAGAAATTTTTTGTCATTATTTTTGAGTAAATATTAAAATTTGTTGTTCGAATGAATTGACTTTGATATTCTATTCACTTAAACTCATATTATAGAACTAAATTCACTAAATAAAGGCTACTTATGAAAAAGAAAATCATTATATCCTGTTCCATTTTTGTAGTATTAGCACTTGCAACTCTCCTCCTTGTTTTTAAGGATAATTTTAAAGATTCTACTACAAACAAATGGGAAACTTATGGAAGCGGATGGGCCTCATCATTTTCTTCTGAATACGATCCTGAAGACGCTGGAATGTACTATGGCGGCTCATCTTGGGATAATCAGGCACTCTTTGATAGCACTGGGCATCCACTATCCTCACTAAGTGTTTTTAGATACATAAAATAACTACCATAAAAAAGTGCCAACGTTTTTTTGCGGTTTGTAGCCCCTACTCAACCATAATTTTAGACAATTTGAACTAACTTTACCCAAAAACAAAAACAGCGGAAACCATTGTTTTATCAACGATTTCCGCTATTTTTTAGTAATGAGACATCGGGGATTCGAACCCCGGACAACTTGATTAAAAGTCAAGTGCTCTACCGACTGAGCTAATATCCCATAATATGATGTGTACTTAGTATACACATTTTTGAATTTAATATCCAGTGCACTAGCGATTCTTACAATCCTAGAACCTGAACAAAACAGGGCTAGTTGGATTCGAACCAACGAGATGCAGGAGTCAAAGTCCTGTGCCTTACCGCTTGGCTATAACCCTACAATCTAATATGATGTAAAAGGTGGATACAGGGAATCGAACCCTGGGCCTCCAGAGCCACAATCTGGCGCGCTAACCAACTGCGCTATACCCACCATAGGGCCTCCGGGACTTATCCCTGGAAAATGTGCCCGAAGGGATTCGAACCCCCGACCCACGGCTTAGAAGGCCGTTGCTCTATCCAGCTGAGCTACGGACACACATTTGCGTGTGTTAAATTTAATCTGCACTTACAATGTAATTACACCTTTACAATGCAAAAGCGGGTGATGGGAATCGAACCCACGTATCTAGCTTGGAAGGCTAGTGTTCTACCATTGAACTACACCCGCAAAAGGAAATAAACAAATATCAGAATTATAAGTCGGGGTGACAGGATTCGAACCTGCGACCTCTTGATCCCAAATCAAGCGCTCTAGCCAAGCTGAGCCACACCCCGTTGGTGTGATGTTTTGTCCCGTCTCCGTGACGCAAGTGTTATTATATATTATCGGCATGATATTGTCAACAAATATTTCTATTTTTTTTTATTTTTTTAAAATATCTCTAGAATGCCCTATTTATGCCCATTACAGCGTAGTGTCCAAATACTCAAGAGTGTAATGTGCATCGCCATATTTATCAATTTCCATCAAAATATAAGTTGGAAATTTACCATCTTGGCGTGGATAAGACAGGCTACCTGGATTTAGAATGACCAAATCGTCTCTTATATCTATCATTGGTCTATGAGTATGTCCAAACATTACAATATCTGCTGATCTTAGCTTTGCTTCCTCGACCAGTCTTTCTAATCCCATAGAAACTCCATACATATGCCCATGAGTAATAAAAGCCTTGTAGTTTTCAATGCTCAATTCTATCTCTTTACTTAAAAGAGAAAAAAAATCATTATTTCCAGAAATTATATACAATGGACACTCGCTTTCCATTCGTATCTCATCTTCCGTACCTTCTGCATCTCCACAATGAATCACCATATCCAAAGGCTTTACTTTTCTTAAAACTTTATTCAGATTATCGTTATGTCTATGAGTATCACTAACAATCAAAACCTTCATTTCTTAACTTTTCCTTCATCAGTTCTAATGCTTTTCCTCTGTGACTAATCTTATTCTTTACTTCGGGATCCATCTCACCCGTGGTCATCTTGTATTCAGGTACATATAAAAGCGGATCATATCCAAATCCTTTATCACCTTTAGGTTCATGAGCGATAACTCCCTCAATTGTTGCCCTAGTTGTAAATACCCTTCCATCAGGAAATGCTGCAGCTATGGCACAAACAAATCTTGCCGTTCTCTCTTCTTCCTTAGCATCTACTAAGTGATCTAATATGTCTTGGTTTTTAATGGAATATGGTGTGTCTTCACCTAAATATCTTGCTGAATATACTCCTGGGGCCTTATCCATAAAATCGACTTCCAGCCCCGAGTCATCGGCTAAAACAACCTCGCCTGTAACCTCACAGATAGTCTTAGCTTTTATTATTGCATTTTCTTCAAACGTTACTCCATTTTCCTCTATATCTATATGAATATCCATATCCTTCAATGAAAAAATCTCTATTTCAGGATTGTCCATAATCATTCGAATTTCCTTCATCTTGCCTTCGTTCGTTGTGGCGAACACAATTTTTTTACTCATTGTATTACATCCTTTCATCGTTTATAGAATTATATAACATTATTTTTGTTTTGTAAAACCTTTCAAACAAAGATTACAGTTGTATTCTTCTTCCACATTTTTCCATATTCTTCCAGTATAACTTATATATCCTTCACCATCTGTAATATCTACTGATTGCGTTTTATAATCGGTAGCTATCTCCACAGCCACTGGCCTAGTGCTATTAGGCGTAGAAATGTACATAACAATGGCGAACTTCTCACCTGGGGCTAGGAAAACTGATTTATTCAAATCAATAGTATAATATCCAGCATTATTGAGTGTTCCCGAAGCTAAAACTCCGGTATTGCTATTCAAGTCACTAGAATCATTGAAATAATGACATACTGCAATCTCATAGTAAGTATCTACATCTGTTGCATAAAAACTAACAGCTGCAAGTTCCGAAAAACTCCGAGCGGTATAAACATTTGCAAAATATGCGGACTCTTTTTCATAGCCGAGATTTCCTCTCCAGCCACACAAATCACTTTGATAAATATCATCGTAATTATCAACTGAATCTATCCTTGTATAAACTACATTATGAATGCCTATATTTGTATCATAGTAGGATACGTAAAATCTTCCATCCTCTCCAAAGTTCTCGCCCCAACTATTTTGACAAATAAATGCACCATTTCCTTCTAGTTTCGAGTTAAAGTTCTCTTTTGGGTAGTTATCATCCCACCCCACTATAACCACATCATGATTTGGTTTTGCTTCACCAATATAGCAATATGAGTTTGTCTCTTTATTGTAATATCTAGAAACTCCATAGGAATCATTAAGTGATGTGTATAGAGATGTACTAACTCCTCCATAAAGATATACCATTTTTTTAATAGTCTCAAAGTCTTTAGATGGAATGGTTTGAACTTCTTGAATATGCTTCACTGGTCTTAGCGAACCATCACTCTTACCATCTCCACTGGGATCATCCACTTCGTACACAGGTCCTTGCCACGCTGCAAGATAAGCAATGGCCATAGAATAATCACCACCGTCATATTGTGATATATTAAAACTATTGCTAATAGACATATGGTCAATTGATAATTCTATAGCCTCTTCTGGTAAGAGGGCACTTTCTATTGCTGTAAGAGCAGCTGTAGCCCAACATGTACCAAAATAACCTTGGTTCTTTATCTTTGGAGCTCTACCCATCTTAGCATATGAATAACTATACGGAATGTTACGTTCCTCTGGATTATCATTCATCAATGTAGCTTGATTATTCAACATATCCCATTTATATGTATATCCGAAATTTTCGATAATGCAATCTAATGGCACATAAACTACACCTGCATCATCCTTTAAAGGAGCAACTGCAACTAGATCTGTACTTTCATTGACATTTACAAGTACATCCCCAATTTTTAGCGAAACCGACACATTACCTTTTTCTATAAGAAGGTTCTCACCTTCATACAAATGCACAGCACAACCAAAGGCCTCTGTAATAACCCCTGAAGGTAACATCAGAGTCATACTTTCATCCATAATTGCCTTGCCGCTTTTAATTTCAATTTTTTTACCATCAATGTATAGACCTATATCTTTGCTATTGATGCTCTTTGCAATGGCACTGTTCCATTCCTTTGGAATATAAATCTCTGCCTGTCCTTGCTTTATATATTCCGTTGCTGTTACCCTATCATATCCTAAATATACAAATGCACAGATAAGGACAGCCATAAATAAATATTTAAATTTATCTTTCAATCTAATCTATCTCCTATTTATCCCTTTTTGGAGGCTTTGCTCCCATAAATTGATAATAATATGTCTTAATCATTCCGTTGTAGATTTTCCTATTCTTAGTAGCTTTTATCCCCATATCTTTCTCTACATTTTCATATGAAGAAATTATAAAGGCTGACCATGAATCCAAACTCTTATATCTTTGTCCAATAGTCTGATATAATGCTGGAAGATTTTTCTTTTCCTCTAATCTTTCGCCATACGGTGGATTTGTAATTATAAATCCATATTTTTTATTATGACTCAATTCCGAAACTGGTCTGCATTGGAAATGGATCATATGATCCACCCCTGCATCCCTAGCATTTATCCTTGCTATTTTCACCATTTTTTCATCTAGATCATATCCTTGAATATCCACTTCCACATCATCACGAATCATATCATTTGCCTCTGATACTGCCTCATACCAGCACTTCTTCGGAATAATATTCTTCCAATTCTCTGATACAAATTCTCTATTCATTCCTGGTGCAATGTTGGCTGCTATCATAGCCGCCTCTATTGGAAACGTACCACTCCCGCAGAATGGATCAATTAATATTCTATCCTTATGCCAAGGAGTCAACATAATGAGTGCCGCTGCCAAAGTTTCAGAAATAGGTGCCTTTGATGACAATTTCCTATATCCCCTTTTATGCAACGAATCACCTGAGGTATCTAAACAAACCATCGCCTCATCCTTAAACATAAAAACTCGAAGTGGATATGAGGCACCACTTTCTTCAAACCATGTAACATCATATTGCATCTTTAGCTTCTCAACTATGGCCTTCTTAACAATTCTTTGAATATCAGATGGGCTAAATAACTTGCTTTTTATAGACGACGCCTTGGTTACCCAAAACTTTCCATCCTTTGGAATGTAATTTCCCCAAGCAATAGCCTTTGTTTTCTCAAATAAATCATCATATGTCTCAGCCGTAAATCTATCAGCTAATATAAGAACCCTCTCCGCAGTACGCAAAAAGATGTTAGCTCTACATATAGCCTCTTCATCACCTTCAAAAGTGACTCTTCCATCCTCTACCTGTACTACATCATATCCTAAGTCTGTAATCTCTTTCTTTAGTACGGCTTCCATTCCAAAATGGCATGGTGCCATCAATTTAAACTTTGTCATTTTAATCTCCAGTATAATTTTCAATTCCGTCCACTACATTTACACAGTAGTATCCACGCTTTGCTAATTTGCGGGAACAGATAATTCTTTTCCCACCTCTATCACAGTATAACA
Organism: Clostridiales bacterium; assembly: GCA_012520815.1. Lineage (GTDB taxonomy): Bacteria > Bacillota > Clostridia > Lachnospirales > Lachnospiraceae > SVEL01. The sequence continues at coordinate 8,756 of JAAYNM010000052.1, read as the reverse complement.
CTATTTTTAGATTTATGGGAATGAAAAACTCTGCATTTTCAAATTTTTCAAAAGAAATATTTACAGCATTTTTAATATGCCACCTATCGTATTGCCATTTATCCCGTAGGTCTATAATATACAGTTTTTCACCCGATTTTACAACACTATTATTATAACTATTTCTGCCATTATTTGAAATTTTTTTAAAAATATTCAAAAAATCTGTTGCAATTTTCGACATATTATTGTATACTTTGCTTTGTAAAGAGAAATAACCCTTCAAATGTTTCTTTTTATGTTATAACCCCTTATTAATTATTTATACTCCCCTCAAAACAGCACGGTTTGCCGTGCTGTTTTACCTTTTAAAAATAATCAGCTATGAAGATTTTTCTCATAGCTGCCTTTTTTGTTTTCTTTTACTATTTTAATCATATAATTGTTCAACTTATTTTTTGCTTGTTTCTCTTATATGTTTTTTATATATTTTCTTACCTTAATTTATTCTGTATTTTTTAATCTCACTTCTTTATTTCTTCAACGACTTTACAAGATACACAATAGCTATCGCTATAGCGATTGGTATTATTAACTTAATGATTAGTCTTATTACCAAGAAAATAACACCAAGTGTTGATGCCACTATCCCTATAATCAAAAATAATATAAACGCAATAATTCCCCAAAATACAAGTTTGGATGTAAGGGAACTACCCTTATGATTAATTAAACTCCAACCCGTCGTATAACTTGTCCCAGGGTTTCCGCCAAAATACTCATCAGAACTACCAGGGTTGTGGCTTTCTTCATTACCCACATTTGAATCACTTATTGTTTTTGCAATCAATCGTGGATTACCAAGATTTTCTATAACTTCCCTTTCTGGAATTCCTTTTTGCTTTTGCTCTTCAATATAATTACTATAATAATTAACGTGCTTCATTGCTGCGCCTTCATTCATATTCTCTAACAGGGCTTCATGAAGTTTACTTATAAATTCTTCTTTTTCCATTCATTTCCTCCTAGCCTTTGCTATGAATGACATTATAACATCTATAAATCCTAAGAACAATAAAATTAGTATAAATTTTGAAAGCAAAAAAAAGACTTTGAAAGCAGATGCTTCCAAAGTCTTTCGTACGTGCGTGAGAAGATTCGAACTCCCGACACCTTGGTCCGTAGCCAAGTGCTCTATCCAGCTGAGCTACACACACTCATCATCGTATCGACAACGGTACCATTTTACTTAATATTAGTACAAATGTCAAGAGTTTTATCTTTTATTTTTGGTATTATGATCGTTTAACTATTTTCCTACACATATGTTATAAAGAATATCTACACACTTGTCAATCCCGATACTGGCACTATCCAATGTAATATCATAGTTACCCACAACACCCCATTCACTATCTGTATAATAACGATAAAAATTAGCTCTCGACTTATCTCGTTTTTTTATGGCTGACTCCGCTTCCTTTGCACTACATTGATTTGTTTCCATATAATGTTTAATCTTATCTTCTTTCTTTCCATGGACAAATACATTAATACAGTCTTCTCTATCTTTGAGTACATAATCTGCACATCTACCAACAAATACACATGGCCCCTTTGCTGCTAATTCCTTTATAACATCGCATTGAACAAAGAAAACCTTGTCTGCAAGCGACACACCGTTGCCTGCAAAAACTTGATTCGCATACGTCAAACTATTTGCAATATTAAACAAAATACTGTTAGTAATTCTATCTCCTTGTTCCTCTACAAAATCATTGGTGAACCCACTTTTTTTAGCTGTTTGCTCGATTATCTCTCTATCGTAGAAATCAACGCCTAACTTTTTTGCCAGTTTTTCTCCAATAATGTGTCCACCGGTTCCACACTCACGGCTAATTGTAATAATCTTATTCATAAAATCACGACCTTTCTATTTTTTATGCTCACATATTTTTCTATGTAAACATTTTTGTTCTATATCTTCATGCTCATATATTCTTCCCCTTCAATATCTTTCCAAAGAAACTCCATATTTTCATAAATCATATAACTATGTGGGCTATTTTCCTTTGGAATTGAAACTGATCCAGGATTTAAGCAAATACATTCCTTTTTTTCTTCTACAAGAGGCACGTGCGTATGCCCAAATATCAATATATCGTGTGCACACATGGGAGGAATATTCTTTTCATTATATTTATGTCCATGTGTAAAATACATTGTAATTCCATCTATCATAACAGTAATGCAACCTGACATAATCGGAAAATCCAACACCATCTGGTCCACATCTGAATCACAATTACCACGTACACACAAAAGATGATCTTTAACTAAATTCAATAATGAAATAACCTTCTTTGGCTCATAGTCCTTTGGTAAATCGTTTCGGGGGCCATGATAAAGCAAGTCTCCTAGCAAAATCAGTTTATCTGGCCTTTCATCCATATATCTTGTCATTAATTTCTCACAAAAGTACTTTGACCCATGAATATCTGATGCTATCATTAATTTCATTACTATTTTCCTCACTATCTAATCTACTTCTTAAATTCATTTAAAAAATTTTATTTTGCAATTATATACAAACTTTACTATTATATAATATTTTATAATCTTACATAGTCTCTATCCTCAGATACGTATTCCTGTAACTGATTATATCCAAGACGTTCCTCACATTTTATAACAACATATTCTGATTCAATTTTCTTTATAACTATCTCTCTTAAGTTTTTACTAAATACATTGATAACGATTTTATCAAGCTCCTTTTTTATATTTTCTACCTTTTCATCGGTTTCGTCAAGTAAAGTTTTTATATCTTTTTTCAATTCATTTATTATCTCATTCATTTCTCTTTGCCCCCTAACTTGTAAACACTGATCATAGTAAATATCAATTACCATATATACAAAATTCTCTTGTCTTTGTTTCACCACCAACGTTGGTAGTCCTATTTTCCTGGTTGAAATTTCCAATATATTTCGCTCTTCCATCATTTCTAGTTTTGATCCCATATCCTGACCTTGGCTATCTGATAAATCATATTTCTTTGTCTTTATTTCAGTAATTTTCAATACAATATTGGATTCCAATGCCAATGTGATTTTAACTTTTACAGGCTTGTTTATGTAAAACTTTATATCTGGAGGTTCACTTATTCTATATTTGTATCCGTCCCTAGATACAAGCGAATACCTCTTGCCTATTTTAAGTAATATTCTTTCGCCTGGCGCAAGTTTCTTATATTCTTCATCCACATAACAACCTTCAATATAATCAATAAACTCTCCTACAATTCTTTCATCTATCTCTTTTACTGCCTCCTTTGCAAAACCTATGGCTGGAAGATTCTGTCCAAGACTCTTTCCAATAATAAACATAGGAACAAGAATCAGCCAAATGCTGTACTTATGAACAAACATGGCAAAACCAACCATTTCTTTCGCAGAATCAAAAAATGAAGGCAATGTCGCATGTAGGACTATTAAGTAAAATATGACTGATATCAAACATAAAATCTTTATAGCTAACCCCTTCTTTAATTTCAATAAATTATCGCAATATGACTTAACAACTTTTTTATATTCATCCGCTGTATTATTGTCAATTTTAACTCTTTCAACTAATCTCTTCATATTCTCCTACCACCACTATCTAATATTCAACTGTAATATCTTCTATTGTTTTTTCCGTTATCCTTTTATTTTCTAGTTACATTACACTTATGGCGCTGTTTCATTACCCTTTTTTTACTTTTCTAAATAGTTTTCACTGTCTCTTTCTTACTTTTCCAACTAATTTTACTATGTTTTTCTCTACCTATTTTACAATGTTTTTCAATTATTTACAATATTAAAGGATTTTTCCATAATATTAGAAAACTGTGATATACTATCCTGAATACACGAAGAATATCAGGAGGCTTATATGGCAAATCATAAAATGATAATCAGATACGATGGTACAAACTACAGTGGTTGGCAAAAGCAAGGCAATACTACAAACACAATACAGGGAAAAATAGAATTTCATATAGGCGATTTATTAGGTGAAGCTGTTGAAGTCCACGGTTCTGGTAGAACTGATGCTGGTGTACATGCTAAATTCCAAGTTGCTAATTTTTTTACTAACAAACTAATTGAACGTGACAGTTTTTTATTAGCCCTAAATGAACGACTTCCAAAGGATATTTCTATTACTAAACTTGAAACAGCTACAGAGCGTTTTCATGCTAGACTCAATGCAACTTCAAAGACATATGTATATTATATAGATAATGCTAAAATTGCTGATCCATTTAGAAGAAAATACTCTTTACACATAGGCACACCTCTAAACATAGATGCTATGCAATCCGCTGCAGCTCTACTTGTTGGCGAGCACGATTTTAAGTCTTTTTGTGGAAATAAACATATGAAAAAATCAACTGTAAGAACTATACATTCTATTAATATTTCTAAAGATGAGAGCGATCTCATATCTATAGAATATAAAGGCAATGGTTTCCTATATAACATGGCACGTATACTTACTGGTACTCTTATAAATGTTGGTATCAAAAAAATACCTGTCAGTGACATCACTAAAATTCTTGAAGGAAAGAATCGTAAATTGGCAGGCCCAACAGCTTTCCCTCATGGACTCTTCCTTGAGAATGTTGAATACACAAAAGTTTCTACTTTTTAATTCAACGCAATTTTTAATGAGTCCACATTTTTTTTCATTAAATCAACATAGGTCAATCCGGCATCAAAGTCACTCTTAGTTACATTATGACAAGAATAAAACGTCATAACTTCTGCATCTGTGCCCCCACTAATTGTTTGGGCTATATTTCCATTGCTTAATTCAATTTTAAAAACAACTGGTATATTTTCATCATTTACTTTATCAATTAGGAACGCTACTGTTGAAGCACCAGCTTCTGTCTCAGATGAACAACCAGGGAATGCAGCATAATAGTCTAGATTATATTCCTCGACAAAATATCTGAGAGGAAATCTATCCCCAAACACCAGTAGCTTTCTTTTCCCTTCTGCCACAACCTCTTTAAAATCATTATCTAAATTTTCAAGAACAGCTATATAATTATCAAGATTTGTTTGATATTCGTTAGCATTTTCTGGATCAATCTTTGAAAATACCTCATTCATTTTTCTACAAATAATCATAGCATTTATCGGTGAGGTCCATACATGCTCATCCCATTCCTCTTCATCTGAATGATTATGAGCATTGTTGTCCACATCCTCTTCGTGATTGCTATCCTCACTATCGTGGTCATCTTCAGCTTCCATTCCCTCCGGGATTTCTTCTGGAACAGTCTCTACACAATCCATTAACTTTATGATTTCCATATGATCATTTTCCACTGTTTCAAGTATGCCATCTAACCATGTATCATTCTCGCCCCCCACATAAATAAATACATCACATTCGCTAATGGCAATGATGTCTTGGGGTGAAGGTTCATATGAGTGTGTCTCCGCTCCAGGTGCTAACAGCATAGTAACATCGGCTTTATCATTTGTTATCTGTCTTGCAAAATCATATGGTGCAAAAATAGTAGTTACTACTTTCATTTTGCCTGAATCATTTTTAGTTGAAGTACATCCTGATAATCCAATTGCCACCAACACTCCAGCAATTATTGCTTTCATTGCTACTTTTATCGTTCTATTAAATACTCTACTGGGTTTTTCTTTAATCTGTTTGATTTCAACTGATTCATTTCTAACTGTCTTCATCTTTCTTCCTCTTCCTGTTTCTACAAAAGCATTTTACTACTTTCTTGCCCTTTATGTAAAATATTTGTGTCTTGCTGTTATTCTACATCATTAATAAATAAACCGTAGATACCGATATTACAATTTGAATAATAGAAAATCTAAATACAGTCTGTGTATTTGACCATCCTGAGACTTTTCTAACATGGTCATGAATCGGTGTTCTAGTATTTTTTAAGATACGGATTTTAAAGAATCTAAGCAATGCCACTTTCACTAATCCTAATCCACCATCAATAATCAGCATAGTTGCTACCAATAGGTATAAGAATGGGCTTCCCGTCTTGAGTATTGCAATACTAATAAATATACCCATTGCTCGCGAACCCGCATCACCCATCATAAGTTTACTAGGGGTTGCATTATACCATAAATACCCTAGTAAACAAACTATGAATAATAGAATTATAAATGTTACGTCTTGTCCTTTACCTAAAATCTCCATAATAACGTATATAGTTGTCAGGGAAATAATTGTAAGAGTTCCCGATAATCCATCCACACCATCTGAGCAGTTTGTTACATTTATTGATACCCAAACAAGTATAACTGTAAGAATTAGAAACACAATCTTTGGTAATGTTATCTCAAACCCAATCAAAGCAATTGCAATGGTCGTCCCATTATAATGGATATAAGTAAGTGCTGCAATAATGGCCACGAGCAAGTCGAGAAATCCTTTTTTGTATTCGCCCCATGGCTTTCTTGCTGCATCGTCAAAAAAACCTGTAAGCATTTCAATAACTACAAGTGCAATGTAAACTCCTATTTCTGGATTTATATTTCCAAATACCAATGACGATACTGTAAAAACGAATACAAAAATAATTCCTGCTCCTCTTGGCTTTCCAGCTGATAGCTTACCATCATGAGCAAAATCTCTTCCAATATCCTTAGGTAAGAATTTATTTAATTTTAATATAAAAAAGCATGTTGATGCAAATGCAAACAAAATACCGATAAAAGCAGTTATTGCATAGCTATTACCTAATAATATGTTTATCATTAGTAATCCTCCTTAAAAATCTTATTTTTTAATTATTTCTTTCACAAATTCATCCAACCAGTCACCTGTGAACTCATCTATTTTACCACTATCACAGCATTTTGCCAATTCATAATTCATAGGTATTCTAGCTATATTAGTAATATTATATTTCTCTGCTATTTCTTCTAAATGACTTTCTCCAAAAATAAAATGTTTCTTTTTGCATTCTGAACATTCAAAATAAGACATATTCTCTACAATACCTAGTACCGGAATCTTCATCATCCCTGCCATTTTAACAGCTTTTTCAACTATCATAGAAACCAATTGCTGAGGCGATGTTACGATAATAATTCCATCAACTGGTAGCGATTGAAATACTGTAAGTGGTACATCTCCTGTTCCAGGAGGCATATCTACAAACATATAATCCACATCCCCCCAAACAACATCTGTCCAAAATTGCTTAACTGCGTTGGCAATAACTGGTCCTCTCCATAAAACCGGATCAGTCTCATTTGGTAGTAATAAATTAACGGACATAACTTCAATACCTGTTTCAGTGACAGCTGGTAGCATACCCTCTTCATTACCCATTACTTTATCCTTTAAACAAAATGATTTTGGAATGGAAGGTCCTGTAATGTCGGCATCTAATATAGCTGTATTCTTTCTATTTCTAGATGATAAGACAGAAAGCATAGTAGTAACCAAGGTCTTTCCGACCCCTCCCTTACCACTCACAACTGCAATTACTTTTTTTATGTTCGAATGTTCATTCATTTTTTCAATCATAGATTCCTTAGTTCTGCTTTCGCAATCACTGCTACTGCACGAACCACAATTATGTGTACAATTTTCGCCCATTTTCTATCCTTTCGATTTATCTATCTCTTACATATATATCTTTTCATATGTTTATTATATATAACCTTTATTTTTCTCCTATATTATTTCTCTTGAATATATTTTTACAAATCACCTTCAACGTATATATCTAAAAAAGTTTACCCTATATAATATTACCACTTTTAACTGTTTTTTACACCATCCAAAAGTACTTTCTTTAGCGTTTGCACTATATAAATATAACCTTCTACCAATTTTTATCGAATATGTAATTTTTTAATGTTTTCTTGTACAAAAAAAGAGTTGACATAATCAACTCTTCTCTTAATGCCGGCGACCGGAATCGAACCGGTACGAGCGATTAAGCCCGCAGGATTTTAAGTCCTGTGCGTCTGCCTGTTCCGCCACGCCGGCATAAGTATTACGACTTAGTGGGACCTACAGGGCTCGAACCTGTGACCCTCTGCTTGTAAGGCAGATGCTCTCCCAGCTGAGCTAAGATCCCAAAAAAATCAAATTTTAAAAGAGTATGAACTGGGATTCATACTAACGACCCGGATGGGGTTCGAACCCACGACCTCCGCCGTGACAGGGCGGCGCTCTAACCAGCTGAGCCACCAGGCCATATTTAATTGTCGAGTGGACCTTCGGGGACTCGAACCCAGGACCGACCGGTTATGAGCCGGTTGCTCTAACCAACTGAGCTAAAGGTCCATATCTTAGTTTCCTAAGTATGTAAGCCGACAATCGGACTTGAACCGATAACCTGCTGATTACAAATCAGCTGCTCTGCCAATTGAGCCATGTCGGCAATTAGTGACTCCGACGGGAATCGAACCCGTGTTACCGCCGTGAAAGGGCGGTGTCTTGACCGCTTGACCACGGAGCCTAAATTACTGGAAAAATTAAGGTGAACTGGATGTTCACCTATAGCTCCCCGAGTAGGACTCGAACCTACGACCTAACGGTTAACAGCCGTGCGCTCTACCAACTGAGCTATCGAGGAATATTTGGTCTAAATTTATACCTTCAAAACTACACATTAAATTATCCGACTTCCGTTTCTTAAAACAACCTAACCGTTTGGTCAAGCCCTCGACCTATTAGTATTAGTCAGCTACATACGTTGCCGTACTTACACCTCT
>JAAYNM010000051.1 GCA_012520815.1 Clostridiales bacterium | reverse complement strand
AAATGAATACAATTCTGAAAGGAGAAATTTATGTTATACGACAAAGTGTCAACCAATCTAAATTTTGTAGAAAGAGAAAAGAAGACAGAACAGTTCTGGAAGGATAATGATATCTTTGAAAAATCTATGGAGAACAGAAAAGAAGGGAAGACTTATACTTTCTATGATGGACCTCCAACAGCAAATGGTAAGCCTCACATTGGACACGTGCTTACACGTGTTATCAAGGATATGATTCCGAGATACAGAACAATGAAGGGATATATGGTTCCTAGAAAAGCTGGATGGGATACACATGGTCTTCCAGTTGAGCTTGAAGTTGAAAAATTATTGGGACTTGATGGCAAAGACCAGATTGAAGAATATGGTATGGAGCCTTTTATTGAAAAATGTAAGGAAAGTGTTTGGAAATACAAAGGTATGTGGGAGGATTTCTCAAGTACTGTAGGATTCTGGGCAGATATGGAAAATCCATACGTAACATACGACAATAACTTTATTGAATCTGAGTGGTGGGCATTAAAACAGATTTGGGATAAGAAGCTTTTATACAAGGGTTTCAAGATTGTTCCTTATTGCCCTCGTTGTGGAACTCCACTTTCAAGTCAAGAGGTTGCTCAAGGATATAAAGATGTTAAAGAAAAGTCAGCAATAGCAAGATTTAAGGTTAAGGGCGAAGATGCTTACATTTTAGCATGGACTACAACACCTTGGACATTACCATCAAATGTGGCTCTTTGTGTTAATCCTGTGGAGACATATGTAAAGGTTAATGCAGCAGATGGATACACCTACTATATGGCACAGGCACTTCTTGACACAGTACTTGGCAAGCTTGCAGTAAAGGCAGATGCTGAAAATGGAGTAGAAGAAAAAGCAGCATATGAAATATTAGAAACATACACAGGTAAGGATCTTGAATTTAAAGAATACGAGCCATTATTTGATTATGCCGTAGATGTATGCAATAAACAAAACAAGAAGGCATACTATGTAACATGTGATACCTACGTTACCCTTACAGACGGTACTGGTGTGGTTCATATTGCTCCTGCATTTGGTGAAGATGATGCCAAAGTTGGACGTAACTATGATCTTCCTTTTGTTCAATTAGTTAATGGCAAGGGAGAGATGACGCAGGAAACACCATATGCCGGAGTTTTCTGTAAGAAGGCTGATCCTATGGTATTAAAGGACTTAGAGACCAATGGACTTTTATATGAAGCACCAGCATTTGAGCATAGCTATCCACATTGTTGGAGATGTGATACTCCACTTATTTATTATGCTCGTGAATCTTGGTTCATTAAGATGACAGCTGTTAAAGAAGACCTTATTAGAAATAATAATACAATTAATTGGATTCCTGAAGCTATTGGTACAGGACGTTTTGGTAACTGGCTTGAGAACGTACAGGATTGGGGCGTTTCACGTAACCGTTATTGGGGAACTCCAATGAACATTTGGGAATGTGAATGTGGACATCAGCACGCAGTAGGAAGCCGTGAAGAATTAGTAAAGATGAGCGGAAATCCTAAAGCGGAGACAGTTGAATTTCACAGACCATACATTGATGAGATTACAATTACTTGTCCAGAATGTGGCAAGCAGATGAATAGAATTCCAGAAGTATTAGACTGCTGGTTTGATTCAGGAGCAATGCCATTTGCACAGCATCATTATCCATTTGAAAATAAGGAACTATTTGATGCACAATTCCCTGCTGACTTTATTTCAGAGGCTGTAGATCAGACACGTGGATGGTTCTATACTTTGCTTGCAGAGTCTACACTCTTATTTAACAAGGCACCATACAAGAACGTTATCGTACTTGGTCATGTTCAAGATGAAAATGGACAGAAGATGAGTAAATCTAAGGGTAATGCAGTTGATCCATTCACAGCCCTTGACGCTCACGGTGCGGATGCAATTAGATGGTATTTCTACATCAATTCAGCTCCATGGCTTCCGAATAGATTCCATGATAAGGCTGTTACAGAAGGACAGAGAAAGTTCATGGGTACGCTATGGAACACCTACGCATTCTATGTACTTTATGCAAATATTGATAATTTCAATCCAGCTGATTATTCATTAGAGTATGATAAATTACCAGTTATGGATAAATGGTTACTATCTAAATTAAATACAGTTATTAAAACAGTTGATACCAACTTAGAAAATTACAGAATCCCTGAAGCGGCTAGAGCATTACAGGATTTCGTAGATGAGATGAGTAATTGGTATGTAAGACGTTCTAGAGATAGATTCTGGGGTAAGGATATGCCACAGGATAAGATCAATGCGTATATGACACTTTACACAGCATTAGTTGAGATTAGTAAAGCAGCAGCACCAATGATTCCATTTATGACAGAGGATATTTATCAGAATCTTGTAAGAAAAATTGATCCTACAGCGCCAATTTCAATTCACCTTTGTGACTTCCCAGAAGTGAAGGAAGAGTATATTGACAAAGAACTTGAGGACCAGATGGAAAAAGTTCTTGATGTAGTTGTAATGGGACGTGCGTGTAGAAACGCATCAAACATCAAGAATAGACAGCCAATTGGCCAGATGTACGTTAAGGCAGATTGGGAACTTTCACAGTTCTACAAGGAGATAGTTGCTGACGAATTAAATGTTAAGAATGTTGAATTTACTCAGGATGTTAGAAACTTTACAACATACGCATTTAAGCCACAGCTTAAGACAGTAGGACCTAAATATGGTAAGCAATTAGGCGCAATTAGAGAGCATTTATCTGCACTAGATGGCAATGCAGCGATGGATGAATTAAATGCAAATGGAGTTTTAAAATTTGCTGCAGGCGGAGCAGATATTGAACTTACCGAAGAAGATCTTCTTATCGAAATGGCACAGATGGAAGGATATGTATCTGAAAATGATAACGGTATTACAGTTGTAATGGATACAAACCTTACTCCAGAACTTGTCGAGGAAGGATTCGTAAGAGAGATTATTTCAAAGATTCAGACTATGAGAAAAGAAGCTGATTTTGAGGTAACGGATAAGATTATTATCTATGCAAGTGGAAATGATAAGATTGTCGATATTATCAAACGTAATACTGATGTGGTAATGTCAGAAGTATTGGCAACAGACATTGTTACAGGCAGTACAGATGGATATGTGAAGGATTGGAATGTTAATGGCGAAGATGTAACACTTGGTGTAAAGAAATAATACACAATTAAGGAGGACATGATGTCAGATTTTTCGAAGGAAGAGTTCCAAAAAGAAGTTAGAGGTTACGTTAAAGTTGTTTCACGAAGAAATATAGAAGATGCTACTATCCTTGAGATTTTTCAAGGAGTAGCATATGGTCTTAAAGATTATATAATAGACCAGTGGATTGCAACTCATAAGGAATATGAGGAGCAGGATGTTAAGACAGTTTACTATTTATCGATGGAATTCCTTACAGGTCGTGCGCTTGGTAATATTATTATCAATCTCGCAGCAAGAGACGAAATTAAGGAAGCTATTGAGGAATTAGGTCTTGATCTCAATGTCCTTGAAGACCAGGAGCCAGATGCTGCTCTTGGAAATGGTGGACTTGGAAGACTTGCAGCATGTTTTCTTGATTCGTTAGCTACATTAGGATATCCAGCATACGGATGTGGAATTAGATATAGATATGGAATGTTTAAGCAAGAAATAAGAGATGGATATCAGGTGGAAGTACCTGATAACTGGCTATTGAATGGCAATCCCTTTGAAGTTCGCAGAGAGGAATATGCCTGCGAAGTTAAATTTGGCGGATACACACATTGGGAAACTGGAGAGGATGGAAAAGGAAGAGTTAAGCAGGACGGATTTAGATCTGTAAGAGCTATTCCATATGACCTTCCAATTGTGGGATATGGCAACAATGTAGTAAATACATTGCGTATCTGGGATGCAGAACCTATTCAGCATTTTGTGCTAGACTCATTTAACAGAGGCGATTACATTAAGGCAACTGAAGAAGAGAGTTTGGCAAAGAATATAGTTGAAGTTTTATATCCGTGCGACGACCATTATGCAGGTAAAGAACTTCGCTTGAAGCAGCAGTATTTCTTTGTATCAGCCAGTGTTCAGACAGCACTTAAAAAGTATATGGACAATCATAATGATATTACGAAATGTTATGAAAAAATAGTATTTCAATTAAATGACACTCATCCGACTGTTTGTGTAGCTGAACTTATGAGATTATTAATGGATGAATATGATCTTGGGTGGGATGCTGCTTGGGAAGTTACAACAAAATCTACGGCATACACAAACCATACAATTATGGCGGAAGCATTAGAAAAATGGCCAGTGGATTTGTTCTCAAACCTTCTTCCTAGATGTTATGAGATTATTAAAGAAATAGATAGAAGATTCGTCGAAAAAATAAAGGCAGCTTTTAATGGAGATGAAGAAAAAGTAGCCAAAATGTCAATAATTCATGATAATCAAATCAGAATGGCACACTTGGCAATCTACGCAGGATTTTCTGTAAATGGAGTTGCAAGGCTTCATACAGAGATATTAATAAAACAGGAACTTAAAGACTTCTATGAGATGATGCCAGAAAAATTCAATAATAAAACAAATGGTATTACACAAAGAAGGTTCCTTCTTCACGGAAATCCACTACTGGCAAATTGGATAACATCTAAGGTGGGTGATAGCTGGACAACAGACCTGTCAGTCATTAAAGGTATTGAATCACTTATAGATGATAACGCTTGTCAACAGGAATTCATTGGAATTAAATTTAAAAACAAAGTAAGACTTGCAAAATATATTAAAGAACACAATGGAATTGATGTAGATCCACATTCTATATTTGATGTGCAGGTTAAGAGATTACATGAATACAAAAGGCAATTATTAAACATTTTCCACGTAATGTATTTATATAATCAAATAAAAGACCATCCGGAAAGAGATTTCTTCCCAAGAACTTTTATTTTTGGAGCAAAGGCAGCAGCAGGGTATAGAAGAGCTAAACTTACTATCAAACTCATAAATAGCGTAGCCAATGTTATCAATAACGATAAGTCAATCAATGGCAAAATCAAGGTAGTTTTTATTGAAAACTATTGTGTATCCAATGCGGAACTTATTTTTGCAGCAGCTGATGTAAGTGAGCAGATATCTACAGCATCAAAAGAAGCTTCAGGAACAGGAAATATGAAGTTCATGCTCAATGGCGCTCTTACCGTTGGAACTATGGATGGAGCAAATGTTGAGATTGTAGAAGAGGTTGGAAGAGAAAATGCATTTATCTTTGGTTTGTCTGCAGACGAAGTTATCAATTTTGAAAGCAATGGTGGATATAATCCAGTAGAAATTTTCAATAATGATATGGACATAAGAGAAGTTCTTATGCAGTTAATAAATGGAACATATTCACCTGATGATACAGAAAGATTTAGGGAGTTATATGATTCATTGCTTACAGACTATTATGGAAGACCGGATGCATATTTCATTCTTAAGGATTTCCGTTCATACGCAGAGGTTCAAAAACAGGTGGAAGTATCCTATAGAGATCCGCTTGCATGGGCACGTAAGGCAATGCTGAATGTGGCTAGATCTGGTAAGTTCTCATCAGACAGAACTATTGAGGAATATGCAAAAGAAATTTGGGATCTTAAAAAAGTTGAAGTGAATATGGAATAACGAAATAAATTAATGAAACGAATGAGTAGAATAAATTATTAAAAATAACATAAAATACCCAAAAATTTCCGAAAGGATTGTTTTGGGTATTTTTTGTACGTACCTAAATATAATATATATATGAAGAAGAAAAATATTGGCAGACCAAAGAATATACTCATTAAATGTTACTGTAGGAATGTAAACATTAATATGAAATGACAAGCACTACCAGCCATTACGAATAAGTGGAATATTTCATGGCTACCAAAGTTCTTATGTTTTGAATTGAATATTGGAAGCTTAAGAGCGTAAATGATACCGCCTAGAGTATAGATAATACCACCTGAAAGTAACCATCCAAAAGCTAAAGGTGAAAGATTGTTAATAAGCTGGGAAAATGCAACTACGCAAATCCAACCCATAGCAATGTAGATAACAGATGAGAACCACTTTGGACAGTTAATCCAAAGTATATTAATGACCATACCAACAATAGCAACACTCCATACAACAATTAACATTGGAACACCAGTACTTTGTGGTAAAGCCAATAGGCATACTGGAGTGTAAGTTCCAGCAATAAGTACGAAAATCATCATGTGGTCAAGCTTTTTGAATATTTTACATCCTTTATCTGAAAGTCTTAAGGAATGGTAAAGAGTAGAGGCTGTGTATAAAAGAATTATACTAGTAACAAATACTACTAATGAAACAATGTGAATAACATCGGCTCCCTGGGCGGCTTTGATTAGCAACGGCATAGCTGCGAACATAGCCATAAGCATTCCTATAAAATGTGTAAGTGCACTTCCTGGATCTTTGAGTTTTTTTAACATAATAATGACCTCCTTTTTAACATGAATATATGTCTCGAATATTTTAGACTATTCAAATATATCATATGCAAATATCAATAAAACCATACGGGCTTTATAAAAATCTATGACGTAGCATCGATAACTATGTTACATAAAGTATGATACAACGTAATCTGGAAAAAGGCAAGATTTTTTTTGAAAAAGTAAAACCATTTCAATTGTGGCTGGAATTTTATAAGATAGTCAATGAATATTTCGATGGAAAAACCTTGAGGATATCAAGCTCCATCTCGAAGCCACTATGTGGCTCCTCGTTGGACGGCTAGCGCCGTATAATAACGCAATAATAAACGCCCTGCAAGTTTACTTGTAAGGGCGTTTATTATTGCGTTATTGCATGGCTTGTAGCTTAGCCAAAGTATCGATTTAATAATCCTTCGAAAGCTTTGCCGTGTCTTGCTTCATCGCGAGCCATTTCGTGTACTGTATCGTGTATTGCATCAAGGTTCTGTTCTTTAGCACGCTTAGCAAGGTCTGTCTTTCCTGCCGTTGCACCATTTTCCGCATCTACTCTTAATTCAAGATTTTTCTTTGTACTGTTTGTTACCACTTCGCCAAGTAATTCAGCGAATTTTGCAGCGTGTTCTGCTTCTTCATAGGCTGCCTTTTCGTAGTACATACCTATTTCTGGGTAGCCTTCTCTATGAGCAACTCTTGCCATTGCTAAGTACATACCAACTTCTGTACACTCGCCTTCAAAATTTGCACGAAGATCTTTAATGATGTCTTCGCTTGCGCCCGAAGCTACGCCTAAAGTATGTTCAGCTGCCCAAACCCTTTCGCCTTCCTGTTTCTGAAACTTATCTGATGATACTTTACATACCGGACACTGCTCTGGTGCAGAATCTCCTTCATGAACATATCCACATACTGTACATACATATTTTGCCATTTTTTTAATCTCCTTTTAAATTTAGTTGCTTT
>JAAYNM010000050.1 GCA_012520815.1 Clostridiales bacterium | reverse complement strand
TATATATGAAACACTGAAAGGAGAAGAGAACTAATGCCACATATAAATCGTGTGAGAGTGAATAATGTTAAATACAATTTTGGAACACAGTTTTATGACGATTTTCTTATGAGGTTTTCTGGAAAGAACACCATTTATGATTTAGCAAATGGTGGTGGTAAAAGTGTGCTTATGCTTCTCCTCTTACAAAATATGATTCCTAATTGTACACTAGATGAAAAACAACCCATTGAAAAATTGTTTAGAACAAACAGTGGAAGTAATACTATTCATTCTCTTATTGAGTGGAAATTAAGCGATATCCATATTAAAAATAACTATAAGTATATGCTTACAGGTTTTTGTGCCCGAAAAGCCAGAGAAAATGATGAGAGTGTGGATGGAACAAGCAAGGAAACGGCGTCTATAGAGTATTTCAACTACTGCATTTTTTACCGTGAATTTAATGATAATGATATTAAAAATTTACCTCTCAGCAATGGAAATGAGAGGATTACTTACAATGGACTAAAGGCATATCTTAGGGATTTGGAAAAGAAGGATTTAAGCCTAGAAGTCAAAGTTTTTGAGAGGAAAGGGGACTACCAAAGATTTATATCAGGATATGGATTATATGAAAGCGAATGGGAAATTATTCGTGGAATAAATAAAACAGAGGGACATGTCAGAACATACTTTGAATCCAACTACAAAACTACAAGAAAGGTAGTGGAGGATTTACTTATTGAGGAAATCATTCAGAAGTCTTTTCATAATCGTACACTCTCAGATAGTGATGACGAGATAATGGCAAAAACATTAATGAATATAAAGGACAAACTCCTTGAATTGGGTATGCGCAAGGAGGATATGAGCAATTACGATAGGCAGATAGAAGTTATAGAGGAATTTGCAAAGCGTGTAAACACAGTAAAAGATTTATATTATGGCAGAGATGATTTAAGCGAAGAAATAATAAAATGCTATTATTCAGTGAAGCAACTTCAAGAAAATCAAGAAAAGGAAAAGGTTGAAGCAGAAAGACAAATACAAATACTTGAGGCAGAGGAACACACATGCCGACATGCTATAGAAACAGCTAAGGTGTGCATGGAGGAAGTGGAATACAAGGAAGCACAAAGAGTTTTGCAGGAGCTAGATAGTAGGTGCCAACAACTTAAAGAGAGAGTGGACAAAATCAATGAAGAACTTACACTTAAAGAAAGTGTTAATGACTACATTGATTACTTGTATTACAAAAAAGAGAGGGACAAGCTTAGATATTTAGTAGATAACATTCTTAAAGATAAAGGGGATATTTCTAAGGAGATGCAAATACTTGCATCTGCAAAGTATGAAAAAAACAAAATAAAAATATCTGAAATAGAAAGTGAAATAGAAAAAGAACAAAGAATTTTAGTAATGGAAGAGGCTCTGTTAGAGGAATTAGAAGAAAAGAGTAAAGAGTGTCATAAAGAAGTTGCAGTGTATGAGTACCTTATTAAAGAAAATGAGAAAAAGGCGGCCAAATTGGGAACCGAAATATCTTCGCTTAAGAAAGATATAGGTATTGTGGTAGAATTTGATATATCAAAGCAGTCACAGAGTATGATTAAGGAGATGGAAATAGCGGAAGAAGCTATTTTTGGAGCGGATAATGCATTAAATAATATGATGGAAGGTATCGGTATTAATAAATTAAAACTGCAACATATAATGGAGGAAGCTGCAGATGTAGATCAGAGGGTTTCAGACAACATAGATGAAAGAACAAAATATGCAGGCATTTCCGACAGGGTCGAGAAAATGATGACCGTTTATAGGGAAAAAGATGTTACAAGACTTGCAGAAATTGTAAATACTAAATACATAGATATGACGGCTGAAATTTTAAGACAAAAATCCGAATTGGACTATAAGAGGAAGACTCTAGAGGCATTGCGTTTAGGTTGCCCAATAGCAGATGGGGAGGAAATAAACAATGTGTTTGAATATATAGAAAGATATCATGGAAACATTGCGATTAAGGGTTCTGAATACATTAGAAGTTTAAGCGCAGAAGAAAAAAAGACGGTTATAGAAAACAACCCATTAGTTCCATATTCAGTGATTATTAAAGAAAATTATCATACACTCATTGGTGATGTTAAGCTTATGGAGCAAAATCTAGCTGGACGCATTGTTCCAATCATTAGGTTAGAAGCTGTTAGTGGTAACGAATTTGTAGTGAATAATAGCAATATTTCTTTTGTAATGTGTAAAGAAGATTTATTCTATGATGAAGAGGTAATCGAAAAAGAGATACAAAAGATTCAAGAGGAAATTAATGGTCTTGATTTTAAACTCGAACAAATGGAGGAAACCTGCAACCTACTTAAAGCGGACTACAATTTCATAGACGAATACGCGTCAATTCATATGCAAAAAATAGAAGAGGCAAAAGCAAGTTATGAGAATTTAAAGGGTAGAAGGAAAGATTTAGAAAAACAGCAGGAAGAACTCCGTGAAATTATAAAGGTTGCCGAAAAGGAGACAGTTAAATGGAGTGAGGAATTGGCAGAGCAGAAGAAAGTGTATCAGTCTAAAAAGATTATCTGCGATAACTTATTAAAGATAGCTGCATTAAATAATGAATATATTGCGGTAAGCGATGAAATAGTAAGGTTTAAGAGTAACCTTATGAAAGTAAAAAAAGAACAGGAAACTATAATGGCGAGGTTGTCGGCAGAGAAAAACCAGACAAATGAGCGCAAAAGATATTGTAGCATAATGAGTGATAAAATTACACAGATAAAAGACCAGTGGGATAATATATACAAGCCTCACTATAGAGAAGATGTAGAAGGAAATATTAATATAAATGAGGAAGAACTTGAAGCAAGATTTATGGGACTTTTAGGTGTGATTAAAGGTGAATCTTCAGATGTAGCAGATAAGCAAGCATTGATAAATAATTACGATATTGCTATGGAAAAATCATTACAAGCAATTGACTATAAGGGAATGCTTGTGGATGATATAAGTGTACTTATAAGTGAAAATAAAATGACAGAAATCCCTAAGGATGAGCTAAAACAAATCAAAAGAAATATTCATGAATTAAAGAGTCAGTTAATTAAATACGAAAACGAAGAAAGCAAACTACGTTCAAAAAAAGATAAGATGGCAGGTAGCATTGAACATGGACGCAATCTCGTTATGGAAAAATACGGTGAATTTAATGACATGGATATGGAATCAAGCGCATTTTTAGAATTTATATCATCAAATGAAAGCAAAATAGGGTCATTAAAAGATAAAAAGATTTCCCTAGATATTATGCTAAAAAGATTTTCTGATAATAGACAAAAAAATGCTATACTATTAAGGGATATAGAAAAAATCATTACAACGGCCCATATAAATGTGGGAAGTGAAGAAAGAGTTTTGGAATACACGGGTGATTTAGAAGAAAAAATAGGTCAAATTGTAGAAAAGTATGATAAATTCTTAAAAGAGATGTATGATAAGAAGGAAGAATTTGAAAAAGAGAAACAAATGCTGGTTGATATCTTGTTTAAACTTGGTGCGGAACCATTGTCTGAGGAGATTAGACAAAATGTAACAATGCCAGAGAGCATATCGGATGCTGATATGGAAATCGAAGCATTGGAAGATATTACAAGGTGTCTTGAATTAGAGAAAGATAGAATCGCCAAAAGCATTGAAGATATGAAAAAAATCAAGGATAATTTTGAAAATCAGTGTATTCAAACCTGTATTAATATTAAGACAGAACTTGACAGACTACCAAAATTGTCTAAGATATTTATGGATGGTGAAACTATTTCCATTATCAGTTTAAACATTCCTTATGTGAAACAGGAACAATACAAATTGAATATGGAAAAATATATTGATGAAACTGTGGATGTGGCAGATACATTGGCAACAGAGGCAGAAAAAGTTCGATATATCAAGAGTCAGCTTTCGTTTAAAAAGCTTTTTTCTGTAATTGTTACAGATATGAATGCTATTAAGTTAAATCTCTATAAAAGAGAGAGAATTAAGGAGCAAAGTAGATACCTTAAATACGAAGAGGCAGTGGGCAGTACAGGTCAGTCTCAGGGCATTTACATACAGTTCCTTATATCGGTTATCAATTATATTTCAAGTATTAACTCTCAAAATAGTGAGGGTGGAGGTTTGAAGAAAGTTATATTTATTGACAATCCTTTTGGAGCGGCAAAAGATATTTATATTTGGGAACCGATATTTAAGTTGCTTAAGACAAATAATGTGCAGTTGATAGTACCTGCAAGAGGCACAACTCCAGCGATTACAGGTAGATTCGATGTAAATTATATCTTGGGACAGAAACTAGTGGATGGTAAACAACAGACAGTGGTGGTAGATTATTGTAGTAATATTGATAATGATCAAATGGATTACACCACATTAACATATGAGCAAACAGCATTATTTTAGAGGTAAATAGTCTTGGATAAATATGAATTTAACATTAAAACAGAACAAATAAAAAAACTTATTAGAAAGAAAGAATATGTGGCAGCAGCACAGATCGCAGATACAATGGATTTTAGCAAAGTAAAAAACAATCCATTGCTGATTACAGTTGCAGATGTATACGAAGTTATCGGTGAATATGACAAGGCTAGGGATGTTCTAACATTGGCATATGAAAAAACACAATTAGGAAGACAAATTGCCTTCAGACTTGCAAGGATTTCTGTAAAGAGAAGGGATATAGAGGAAGCGGAAGAATATTATGAGGATTTTAAGACTGTGGCTCCTAGAGATGCTTCTAGATATATTCTTCAGTATGAGATTTCGAAATTAAAAGGTGAACCTGTAGAGAGCCAAATCGAGATTCTTGAGAAGTATGTGGAAGATGATATGGATGACAAGTGGACCTTTGAACTTGCCAAATTATACCATAAGGCTGGAAATGGAGATAGATGTGTGGAACTTTGTGACACTATTATCCTTTGGTTTAACGAAGGAAAATATGTGGACAAGGCTATGGAATTAAAGTTACTTCATGCACCTCTAACAAAGAGTCAGCAGCAAAAATATGATTCTAGATGGGTTGAGAAGGCCACAGATATTAATGTAAATGATATTAAAGTGAAAGAGGTATCAGTAGACAATAAGTATGATACCCATAATATTCAAGCAGAAATTGCTAAGAGTATGATTGAACTTTTAGGCAAAGAGAGTGAAAATGCAACATCTTTTGGAAGTGAAGGACAAAAGGAAGAGTCAATAAAGGAACAGTCCTCCAAAGAACAGCCTATTATTGAAATTGAAGAAGAGGAACAAATCGAGGGTCAGTTAACACTTGATGATATGCTTAATGGTTTATACAAACCCGAAGATACAGGCGAAATCAAAGTTGAAAATGACGAAGAAGAAGTAGAAAAGACAGATGAGGTTGCAAAGATGTTGGTAACTGATATTGATGAGGTGTTAGCTGATAGAGTTGCAAAGGAATCTGCTAGTGCAGAGGCGTCAAAGGTCACAGAGGCGGATTACGACTTATTAGATGAAGCCATAGAAGCTCTAAATGCTACTGATATGACGAGTGATGTTGAAACATTAGATGCTGTAGAAGCTATGGAATTAGTAAGTGACGAACCACAGGACGAAGATTCGCTTTTTGAAGATGCTGTTGAAGATGGGCTTATAGAGGATGCAGAGGAAGACTTTGTAAAAGAGCCTATAGAGGAAATATCAGAAGAAGACTTTGTAGAAGAGCCTATAGAGGATGCAGAGGAAGAATCTTATGAAGACAAGCCAACCAAGAGCTATACAGCAAGCTCTGATGCAAAAGAACTTATAAAGGAGTTTGTTGAACATTATGCCGGAGTAGAGGGATTGGACAAACAAATCATTATGGCATTCCATAGTCTACTTAAAAATGATGGAAGTGAAAATGATTTCCTCTATGTAATGGGTGATGTTAAGAGTGGCAAGACTACCCTCGCTATGGAAGTCATCAAACTTATTGGCAAGATAAGACAAAAGGATACAAAGAAAATTGCAAAAGTAAATGGACAATCATTAACAGAGAAGAATATTTCTACATTTGCAGGGAAACTAGGCGAGTGTGATGTTGTAATTGAAAAAGCAGCATCTATAAGCAAAGATCTTTTCCCTGAACTTATCAATATTCTTGAAAGTGACCAAATAAAGAGAGTTATAGTCTTTGAAGATGAAAAATCTGTTTCCGAACGATATATGGATGAAAATCCAGAAGTAGTAGAATATTTTAAAAATATTATAGTTTTAAAGCATAATAGAATTAGAGATTGGGCTAAAGTTGCAGTTGATTATGCAAATGAGCAAGGCTACGGAATTGATGAAATGGGAATGTTGGCATTGCATGCAAAAATTGATCAATTATATGCATTAACATTGGTTATTCATAAAAATCATGTCGAACAGTTAATTGATATTGCTATTGAACATGCAAGTAGAAAGACAATAGGCAGATTAGTGTCTGGATTGTTCAAGAAAAAAGATAAGGAAAATGTACTGACAGAGTCGGATTTTCTTGATGACTAAAGAGGTGAAAACGTCATGAACACAGTAATTAGAACAGTGAATATAGATGCTCCCGAAAAAGAATATCTGCGTGAAGCAGGTGAAATTCTAAGAAAGGGTGGTCTGGTGGCGTTTCCTACGGAGACTGTATATGGATTAGGTGGCAATGCGCTTGATGAAGATGCGGCAAAAAAAATATATGGCGCAAAAGGTAGACCCTCAGACAATCCATTGATTGTGCATATTCAGGAGGAATCCGAGCTTATATCGTTAGTAAAAACCATTCCACCAAAAGCTAAGAAGATGATGGAAGCTTTTTGGCCAGGACCATTGACGATGATATTTGAAAAGTCGGACAAAGTACCGCACGGAACCACGGGAGGACTGGAAACTGTAGCAGTGAGAATGCCCAATCATCCAGTGGCACTGGGAATGATAAAATCAGCAGGAGTGCCTATAGCCGCCCCTAGTGCTAACACATCGGGGCGACCTAGTCCTACACTTGCACAACATGTAGAAGAAGATTTAAGTGGAAAAATCGAGATGATATTAGATGGTGGTGCTGTAGGAATTGGAATCGAATCAACTATTTTGGATATGACTCAGGAAACACCTATGATACTTCGTCCAGGATATATTACAAAAGGTATGATAGAAAATATTATTGGCAAAGTCGAAGTAGACAAAGTGGTAGTGGCGAAATCTGTGGCTGAAATAGATGGCGGAAACTATAAACCAAAGGCTCCAGGGATGAAATATAAGCATTACGCACCAAAGGCTGATTTAATAATGTTTGAAGGACAGATAGACAGAGTAACGGATGCGATAAAGGCGATGGCAAAGGAGAAAATATCATCAGGATATAAGGTAGGAATAATCGCAACAGAGGAGACAAAAGCTAGGTATAATGCAGATATGGTCGTGTCTATTGGCACGAGGACATCAGAAGAAACTATTGCCCAAGGTCTATATAAAGTTCTAAGAGATTTTGATGAAACCGATGTAGATGTTATTTTAGGAGAAACATTCTATGAGGATGAATTGGGATGTGCTATAATGAACCGGTTGATAAAGGCAGCAGGATACAAACTAGTTCAAGTGGGGTAAATGATATGAGATACAGTAAAATTATTTTTGTTAGCCAGGACGATACATATAGGGGTCCGATTGCGGCAACTATACTGAAGCGAATTATAGGAAATAAAGAAATAAAGATTGAATCTCGAGGTATGGTGGTGTTATTTCCTGAACCTGCAAATGCAAAGGGGATAGAGGTAGCTAAGCGTCATGGATTAAATTTGGCGAGACACACAGCAAGACAATTATCCAATGTGGATTTTGGTGTGGATACACTAGTTCTAGCTATGACTGAGAGAAGCAAGCAAAAGATATATGATAAGTTTGTAAATGTTGTAAATGTGTATTCCATAAAAGAATTTATCGGAAGTACAGGTGATGTGGATATTCCTTATGGAAGGTCTATAGAAGAATACGAAGATAACTTTGTATTTATGGAAACATTGGTAAAAGAAGTAATAAAAAAAATAGAATCGCTATAAAGCGCATTTCAAGGAGGACAACTATGATAGCAATTGGATGTGACCAAGGTGGATACGAATTAAAATTAGAGATTATGAAGCATCTTGAAGAAAGAGGCTTTGAATATAAAGATTTCGGCAGCTATAGTACAGATTCTGTGGACTACCCTGAATATGGAAAGGCTGTTGCTCATGCGGTAGCAGGTGGAGAATGTGAAAAAGGAATTCTCATTTGTGGAACAGGCATTGGCATTTCTATAGCGGCTAATAAGGTAAAAGGTATAAGAGCTGCTTTGTGTACCGATTGTTTTATGGCAGAGGCTACAAGACTTCACAATGATGCAAATGTTCTTGCTATGGGAGGAAGAGTAATAGGCGCGGGATTGGCCCTTAAAATAGTAGATACATTTTTAGATACAGAATTTTCTAATGAGGCAAGACATAGTAGAAGAATCTCCCAGCTAGAGGATTGATGCACTTGGAGGGCGAAGAAATGACTGAAAAGAGAAAAGATTACATATCATGGGATGAATATTTTATGGGCGTAGCTATGCTTTCAGCTATGCGTTCAAAAGACCCAGGAACCCAAGTAGGAGCGTGTATAGTAAGCCCCGCAAATAAGATACTCTCTATGGGATACAATGGATTTCCAATAGGATGTAGTGATGATGAATTTCCTTGGAATAGAGAGGGCGAACCACTGCAAAATAAGTATTTTTACTCAACACATAGTGAACTAAACGCCATCCTTAACTATAGGGGTGGTTCGTTAGAGAAATGCAAAATATATGTTACACTGTTTCCCTGTAATGAATGTGCTAAAGCCATCATACAATCTGGAATAACGCAGATTGTATATGGATGTGACAAATATGCTGACACTCCAAGTGTAATGGCTAGCAAAAAGATGTTGGAATCAGCAGGAGTGAAGGTTACAGAATATCAGTATACAGGACGGGATTTATCTATAAAAGTGTAGGAGTAAGGATAGATATGGAAACCAAATTATATAAAGGAGGAAAGATGGAAAATGCAACAATAATAAGAATGTGCGCAACAGTATATGGCTATCGCAATTATGCGCAAAGTGGCGGTACATATAAATATAAAGTATTCTTTTATAAGCCAAATGAAAGAAAAATGAAATTAATGATACCTGAAGAAATAAGAGATAAAATAATTGGAAGTAACGAGTGTATATTTACAGTGGAAGCCTTCTACAAAGATGAAGAAACAAGAGTGAAAATAGACAAAAAACGTTCTAAAATCATTGACGTAGCAGTGGTTGGAGTGGATTTAACCAAAGAAGAATACGACATCTATGCGGAGGAAGAGAGAAATCGCCTTAAGCTGGTAGAAAAAAGTGGTGACATTAAGAAGAGAAAACGCCAAGTAGATTTCGCATCTAAAGTGGTTTATATGACTGTGAGTTTTGGGATTTTGCTTATGGCATTTTTAAATCATAAGGATTATAAGAATGATTTAATAAGATATGAGAAATTTGTTTTAACGGAAGGAGTGGTCACGGATCAAAGTAGTGATAGGGACTCTGATGGCCACGAACACTATGAAGTTTCTTTAGAATATACTGTAGATGACTCAAAAAGAAACATCAGAATTGAAGGATCAGGATGGGAATTAGGGCGGTTGCGGAAAGGTAAAAAGGCGAAGATGCTGTATAATCCAGAGAATCCACAAGAGGCATACTTGGCAGAAAAGATGAATGAGGCAGGCAGATATTTACCATACTCCCGAATTACAATGTATCATGTTGTAGTCCTCTATGTAGCGGCTGCAATTTTTTTTGCATTTGGATTTGCTATGGTGATTCCTAAAATAGTGCTAAGTGTAAAAAATCGTAAACTAAAGGCAGAAAATGATTTGTGGATGGGAAAAAACATTAAATAATCTGTTTATATTTAAATTGTCTGGAAATATGGACAAAAAAATAGTGGGGTGTTATAATATAAGATAAATTTCCTATAAACAGGTGTAGGCAAATGCGTCCAGATATTCATGTTGAAGGATGTAGAAAGGACACTTTATGAAGTATAGAAAAGAAGTATTTAGAAGTCTTACACTAATTACACAGCTTGGTATTTCGGTTATGGTTCCATTATTTTTGTGTATTTTTGTAGGAGTTACGATTGATAAGTACTTCGGGACATCTACGACAGTGTGGTTCATGCTTATAGGAATGTTAGCTGGTGGAAGAAATGCATATATTTTAGCAAAAAGTGTACTTCACCAGAATGTAGAGGAAAGTAAGAAAAGGAAACGCCCATGAAGAATAGAATTTGGACCAGAAATCCTATGCTTGTCGATTTGATTATAGGAAATTTGTTTTTCCTTTTAATAGGCGAGATTATAATATTTCTGGTTTTTAAGGGAAGAATTCATGTTATGTTGGGATTTTTCGTGGGAGTGCTGGCATCAATAGCGATGGTTATTCATATGGCCGTATGTATTGATGATTCAGTACGAATGGACGAGCACACAGCACTAAAGCATATTAGGAAGACTTACTTTATTAGGGTAATTATCTTAGTTGTAGCATTTGTGTTTGTCTGGATTTTTGGGATAGGAGATCCCTACGCTATGGTAGTTGGCGTATTAGTATTAAAGTTGTCGGCGTATATTCAGCCGATTACTCATAGATTAACGTCTAAATTAAACAGAAAAGGACGGTGATAATGTGGGATATGAGATAGTGAATGCCTCACAGATATTGTTAGCTGCAGGTGAAAAGGAAGCAGATTTCTCCATTCATAATTGGGCCAAGTTCAACCTTTTTGGACAGACGCTTTATCTAACAACTACACACATAAGTCTTATTATCGTATCACTGGTTATTATCGTGTTTGCTTTAGTAGCAAGACAAAAGATAAATAAAGCGAGCGCAGAAGATACACCAGGGGTGATACAGAATATTTGTGAGTTGATTGTTAGCACAGTTGACAATATGGTTAAAGGCATCATGGGCGAAAATGGTAAGAGATTCAGAAACTGGATAGCTACCGTATTCGTATTCGCATTGCTATGTAACATTTCCGGATTGTTTGGTCTTAGACCACCTACAGCGGATTATGGTGTTACATTTTCAATGGGTGTTATCACATTTTGTATCATTCACTACAATGGTGTGAAAAAAAATAGCTATAGACATTTTACGAATCTATTTAAGCCGATTCCGCTATTATTCCCTATCAACCTTATAGGTGAAATAGCAGTACCATTATCTCTCTCTTTACGTTTGTTTGGTAATGTTTTATCTGGTACAGTTATGATGGGACTTATTTATGGTTTGTTGTCACCACCAATAACGACAGGTATTCCGGCGGTATTACATGTATATTTTGATATCTTTTCCGGTTGTATCCAAGCATACGTATTCTGTATGTTAACAATGGTTTATGTTAACGACAAGATTGCAGATTAATAATCATCATTAAGACGAAATTAGGAGGATTTAAAACATGAACGGACAGGATTTTATTAGCGCAATGTCAGCAGTTGGCGCAGGTTTAGCAATGATAGCAGGTATCGGACCTGGTATTGGTCAAGGATATGCAGCAGGTCAGGCAGCAGCAGCTGTAGGACGTAATCCAGGTGCAAAATCAGATATTACATCTACTATGCTTTTAGGACAGGCCGTTGCCGAGACAACAGGTCTTTATGGTTTTGCTGTAGCCATCATTTTAATGTTTCTTAAGCCTTTCAACTAAAGTAAGGTGATTTTGAATTTACGATAAAATTGAAAGGAGGCGAAACCTTGGGCACAATTAGTAATTTATTTGGGTCAGTACTTGCTGATGCAGCTACGCAAGTAGCTAGTGAAGATTATGGAACTAGAATATTTGGATTAGATGCACAGTTGATATTTGATGCAGCTGTATTGGCCGTTAATATATTTATACTTTTTATTTTACTTTCTTATATTCTCTTTAATCCTGTAAGAAAGATGTTGGAAAAGAGACAAGAAAAGATTACACAAGATAGAGAAAGTGCAATCTCGGATAAAGAAGATGCAAAGACCTTGAAAGAAGAATATGAAGTGAAACTTAAAGGCGTTGATAAAGAAGTAGAAGTTATTCTTGCCAATGCTAGAAAGAAAGCAATGGCAAATGAAGAAAAAATCATTGCCGAAGCCAAGGAAGAAGCAGCTAGAATTATCGCCCATGCTCACCAAGAGGCTGAACTGGAAAAACAAAAAGCAACTGATGAAGTGAAGAAGGAGATTATTTTAGTATCCACTCTTATGGCAAACAAGGTATTAGCAGCGTCTATAGATGCCGAGGCTCAGGAGAGACTTATTAATGAAACTTTAGGAGAGATAGGTGATAGAACATGGCTAAGCTAGTAGATAAAACTTATGGCGACGCATTGTTTGAACTTGCTCTTGAAAATCAAAATATAGATACTTACTTTGAGGAATCAAAGGCGGTTTTACAGATTCTAAAAGAAAATGATGAATTGTTGAAACTCCTCCAACATCCAAAGATTGTCAAGTCTGAAAAAGAACATATCATTGAAAATATATTCAAGGGTAGAATTTCGGAAGATATGACTGGATTTCTGGTACTTATGTTAAAGAAGGAGAGACAGGCATTTTTGATACAGACATTGGAATACTTTGTAAACAAAGTTAAGGGCTATAAAAAGATTGGCATTGCTTATGTAACAACAGCAGTTGAACTTAGCGAAGCAAAGAAAAAAGAAGTGGAATTAAAGCTTATAGCTACTACAGAATATGTAGAGTTTGAGATGAATTACAATGTAGATAAGAGTATCATTGGTGGTATGATTATCCGCATTGGCGACAGAGTTGTAGATAGTAGTATTAGTACAAAGATTAGTAATATATCTAAGGATTTATACAATATCCAGCTCGCATAAAATCAACGTAAAGAAGGTGGGTTAGCTCCATGAATTTAAGACCTGAAGAGATTAGTTCGGTTATTAAAGAACAGATAAAGAATTATTCTACCAAGCTTGAAGTATCAGACATAGGTACAGTAATTCAGGTTGCCGATGGTATTGCCAGAGTCCATGGACTTGAAAATGCAATGCAAGGTGAGCTGCTTGAATTTCCAGGCGAAGTATTGGGCATGGTACTTAACTTAGAAGAAGATAACGTTGGTGCTGTATTATTAGGTGATCATTCAAACATAAATGAAGGTGACACAGTAAAGACAACTGGTAGAGTTGTTGAAGTCCCTGTCGGTGATGAGATGATTGGTCGTGTAGTTAACGCACTTGGACAGCCTATAGATGGTAAAGGTCCTATCAACGCTAAGAAGTATCGCCAAATTGAAAGAGTTGCATCTGGTGTTATCTCAAGAAAATCAGTAGATACACCGTTACAGACAGGTATTAAAGCTATCGATGCCATGGTTCCGATTGGAAGAGGACAAAGAGAGCTGATTATTGGTGACAGACAGACAGGTAAAACTGCTATTGCCATTGATACCATTATTAATCAGAAGGGACAGGGTGTGAATTGTATCTATGTTGCAATAGGACAAAAAGCATCAACTATCGCTTCAATTGTTAATACATTAGAAGAATTTGGTGCTATGGATTACACCACAGTTGTTGCATCAACAGCTAGTGAGCTTGCACCACTTCAATATATTTCACCATATTCGGGATGTGCGATCGGTGAGGAATGGATGGAACAGGGTAAAGATGTTCTTGTTGTGTATGATGATTTAAGTAAGCATGCAACAGCATATCGTACACTTTCTTTACTACTCCGTAGACCACCAGGTCGAGAGGCATATCCAGGTGATGTTTTCTATCTTCATTCAAGACTACTTGAGAGAGCAGCTAGACTTTCAGATGAGTTAGGTGGAGGTTCACTTACAGCTCTTCCTATCATTGAAACTCAGGCAGGTGATGTTTCAGCATATATCCCAACCAATGTTATTTCTATTACCGATGGTCAGATTTATCTTGAAACAGAGATGTTTAATGCTGGTTTTAGACCTGCTGTTAATGCTGGACTTTCAGTATCTAGAGTTGGTGGCGCGGCACAGATTAAGGCTATTAAAAAACTTGCTGCCCCTATCAGAGTTGAACTTGCACAGTACAGAGAATTGGCTGCATTTGCACAGTTTGGTTCAGAACTTGATGCTGCTACAAAGGAAAAACTCGATCAAGGTGTTAGAATTAAAGAAGTTTTAAAACAGACACAATATAAACCAATGCCTGTTGAATTCCAGGTTATCATTATTTATGCTGCTACAAAGAAATATTTACTTGATGTTGCAGTAGAAGATGTTTTAGATTTCCAGGATAAACTTTTTGAGCATATAAAAACAAAATATCCAGAAGTACCCGAGAGTATTAAGACTACTAAGGAACTTCTACCAGAGATAGAAGAGAAGCTTGTACAAGCGATTCAGGAAGTTAAAGCAGAATAAAAAGGACGGTGAACAATCATGGCGTCAATGAGAGATATTCAGAGACGAAAAGTAAGTATTGAAAGCACAGGTCAGATTGCAAAAGCCATGAAGTTAGTTTCCACTGTTAAGCTGCAAAAGGCAAGAGGTAGAGCAGAGTCATCAAAACCATATTTTAGTGGAATGTATAATACTGTATCTGCTGTGCTTGCCCGTTCAGGAAATATAAATCACAGATTTTTACAAAACCATCCAGACAAGAAGAGAGCAGTTATTGTGATAACTTCAAACAGAGGTCTTGCAGGTGGTTACAATTCCAATATCGTGAAGCTATTGACCAAGGATGAAGAATTTTCTTCAGACAAGGTGGTGCTTTACACAGTCGGACGTAAAGGTAAAGATTCCCTTGCATCAAATGGATATGAGGTGAAGAAGGACTATTCAGACATTATTGATGAGCCATTGTACTCAGATGCCATGAATATTTCGGCAGAACTTTTACGCGACTTTGCGAATGGTGAAATCGGTGAAATATATATGGCATATACAGTATTTAAAAACACTGTTAGTCATATTCCAATGATGCAAAAGCTGCTTCCTGTATCTGTAGAAGACTATGAATTATCTGAGGAGGAAAAATTGGTTCCTATGAATTATGAGCCAGGTGAGGAGGAAGTTTTAGACCTCATCATTCCTAAATATATCAGCAGTCTTATATATGGTGCACTGGTTGAAGCAGTAGCTAGTGAAAACGGTGCAAGAATGGCAGCTATGGATTCTGCAACTTCAAACGCAGAAGAGATGATTTCTGAATTATCATTACTCTATAATAGAGCAAGGCAAAGTTCAATTACACAGGAACTTACAGAAATTATTGCGGGTGCAGAAGCGATAGACTAACATGTGCTAAAAATTAAACATAAGGAGTGACAATGATGGCAAAAAAAAATATTGGTAAAATCACTCAGATTGTCGGTGCTGTATTGGATATTAAGTTCAGTGAAGGTAAACTTCCTGAAATTTTAGAAGCTATAAATATTTATCGTGGAGATGAAAAACTTGTAGTAGAGGTATCGCAGCATATAGGTGATGATACTGTAAGATGTATCGCAATGGGACCAACAGATGGACTTAAGAGAGATATGGATGCTGAGGCTACTGGAGCACCAATTTCAGTTCCTGTTGGTGAAAATACTCTGGGACGTATGTTCAACGTCTTGGGAAACCCTATCGATAACAAGCCACAGGCAGAAGGTGTAGAATATTACCCTATCCATAGAAAAGCCCCTGCTTTTAAAGAACAATCAACAAAGTCAGAGATACTTGAGACTGGTATTAAGGTAGTAGATCTTCTTTGTCCTTACCAAAAAGGTGGAAAGATTGGTCTTTTTGGAGGAGCTGGTGTTGGTAAGACAGTTCTTATTCAGGAACTTATTCGAAACATCGCTACAGAACATGGTGGATATTCAGTATTTACTGGTGTTGGTGAAAGAACTAGAGAAGGTAACGACTTGTACCATGAGATGATGGAATCAGGCGTTATAAATAAAACTACAATGGTGTTTGGTCAGATGAACGAGCCACCAGGAGCCAGAATGAGAGTTGGTCTTACAGGTCTTACAATGGCAGAATATTTTAGAGATAAGGGTGGAAAGGATGTTCTCCTTTTCATCGATAACATTTTTAGATTTACACAAGCGGGTTCAGAGGTTTCAGCGTTGCTAGGACGTATGCCTTCAGCGGTTGGTTATCAGCCAACATTGCAGACAGAGATGGGTGCTCTTCAAGAGAGAATTACATCTACAAAGGATGGTTCTATTACATCGGTTCAAGCTGTTTATGTTCCAGCCGACGACCTTACAGATCCAGCGCCAGCAACTACATTTGCACATTTGGATGCAACTACAGTATTATCCCGTTCTATTGTAGAACTGGGTATTTATCCTGCGGTTGATCCACTTGAGTCTACATCAAGACTTCTTGATCCTAAGATTGTTGGTGAAGAGCATTACAAAGTAGCACGTGGTGTTCAGGAGATTCTACAGAAGTACAAAGAACTTCAGGATATTATTGCTATTCTTGGTATGGATGAATTGTCTGAGTCAGATAAGTTAGTTGTAGCAAGAGCAAGAAAGGTTCAAAGATTTTTATCACAGCCATTCTTCGTAGCAGGTCAGTTTACTGGTCTTGAGGGAAGATATGTTCCTATTGCTGAGACAGTTCAAAGTTTTAAAGAGATTCTTGAAGGTAAATATGATGATATCCCAGAGGGTCACTTCTTGAACTGTGGTAGTATCGAAGATGTACTTGCAAAAGTTAAGTAGATACCTGTTAGCTTTTTAGCGGAATGGAGATAATATGGCAGAGGAAAGGTTGTTTGAAGTGGAGATAATCTCGCCTGAAAGAGTTTTATATACAGGTAGTGTAAACTTTGTAGAATTAACTACAAGCGAAGGTGAAATTGGTGTTTATAAAAACCATATCCCTATGACAAGTGTATTGGAACCAGGAGTGGTTATCCTTCATGAAGAAGATGAAATAAAAAGAGCTGCAGTTTATTCAGGTTTTGTAGTCATTCTCAAAGATAAGGTTAAGATTATGGCTGAGGTTGCTGAATGGCCTGATGAAATAGATAAAAATCGTGCAGAAGAAGCTAGAATTCGTGCCGAGAGACGTCTGAAAGAAGGCGGATCTGGTGTAAATATGGCAAGAGCGGAAGCCGCCTTGAAACGTTCAATTTTAAGACTGAGTCTTAAAGAAAACAAATAGGTATAATATAAATATAATACCTATATTATTAAAAGGTGACTTAGGTCACCTTTTATTGGAGAAAAGATGGATAATAATTTCAAAGATGAAAAACAACAAATAGATGAAAGCAAGTACATAGTGAAAAAACCAGAGTGGGATAGGAATCAAAGTGGTAGCGATGGATATAGCAATATATCAGGTATGTATTCGCAGCAGGCTAGTAAGCAAGACGCAGGCGGACAGCAAAACCTAAACGGAGCACAGGGTCAAAGTCCATATGGTGGTCAAAATCCAGGTGTGCGTCCTAATCCATACGGGGCACAAAGCCAAAACCCATATGGAACTACCCAAAACCCATATGGTGGTCAAAATCCAGGTGTGCGTCCAAACCCATATGGAGCACAAAGCCAAAGCCCATACGGATCTGCTCAGAACCCATATGGAAGTCAACGCCCGAATCCATACGGGACACAAAGTCCATATGGAGATCAAAATCAAGGCAGTGAATATTATCCACGGCCAATGTATGCATCACAGTGGGATATGCAAGAGAGACAACGTAAAGAAAAGCGTAGCTTAATTATTGCTCTTTCGTGCGTATTCGGCATTTTCTTTTTGATTATTGGATTGTTCATTGGAATTAAAGCTATAATAGATGTTAGAGCAGGAGCAAATGCAAGTGAGCTAGAACTATCAATAGAGGACATCTATGGTGTTGAGATAAGAGTTAAACATGATGCAGATGTAACAGAGCTAGGTTTTAATATTGAAAGCTATGAGGCTGATAAGGGCATTGAAAATGCTCTGGAGGCAATACAAGAGGTTTTGGAACGACTACCAGAAGATTTTCTCGAAGAGGTTATGGAAGGATATAGGCATGGAAGATATCTGGAAATAAATGTTACTGGTGATATGATAGCAGATGGCAGAGATATTGTTGGATTGACAACCTACGAGGAAAACAAGGATGTAATTCGTGTAACAGCTTCAGTTTATTCATGGGATCAATTTAAGGCAACATTTGCACACGAATTATTCCATGTTATTGACTTTGAAATGAATCAATTTGATATGAATGATTCTGTTTATAGTAAGTGGAAAAATCACAATCCTAGAGGGTTTACATACTCGAAAGACGAGGGAATGGACAGTCAATATACATATGCCGGAGAATATGATTTAAGCGAGGTCTACTTTGTATCTGAATATTCAAAGGAATCTATAAGTGAAGACAGAGCGGAACTTTTTAGCTGGTTACTATCAACGGATGAGGGTAGCAGGCTCTCAGATTCTTATGCAAGTAATCACGTCAGAAGCAAGGCAGAGCTTTTATATGAAGAGTTAAGAAGTAATTTTAGCAGTGTTGTCGGTGAAGAAGTTTATTGGGAACAATGGTATAATTAATTGAATAAAACCTCCAGAATAGGAAATAATTTTTTATTATGAAAAAAAGAGTAGTAGTGGTAATGAGCATGGCCTGGGCAATAGCATTAGTCGTAATGGTCATAAAGTATAATCATGAGGAAGAGCCTAGTGGGGTTCGGGATATGCAGAAAGATAAAGGGATATTGCTAAAAAAGTATTGTAGTTTTCCCCTAAAACATTTATCATATCAAGGTAAGATAAAATATTGCAGATATTCCAAGGAGAATTGATGGATAAATTAAGAGAACTATTATATGAAATAAGCCCGGACGGTTTAATTATGGCCGTCCTTAGTGATAAAAAGAAAACTGATAGTGAAATAACAAAAGTAAAGATTCGTCCGATTGTATTGAAAAATAAAAAGGTATTTCAGATAACGGAATACATTGAAAAAAAAGTAATTCATACTAATAAGTCGTGGGCAGAGACTTGTGAATACATAATAACAAATATGGAAGTATATTTTAAACAGTGTGCTATTGATGCTACTTCTAGCCAGTATTCAATATTAGTTAGCAAAAAAGGTCGGGTTACGGTTAAGGGAAAAAAGATTGTCCCTAAGATTCAATCAATGATGCATAATAGAGCTAAAAATTATATTCTGAAAGAAGGAATACCAGTTGATTTTCTTGTAGAATTGGGCGTTATGAATTCGGAAGGATTTGTAATTAAGGCTAAATATGATAAATTTAGGCAAATCAACAGGTTTCTCGAATTCGTGAACGATATTATTCCAAGACTTGATAAAGAAAAAGAATTGACAATTATTGATTTTGGATGTGGCAAGTCTTATTTAACCTTTGCTATTTACTATTTACTAAAGAAAATGAAAGGTCTTAGTGTCAATATTATTGGATTAGACTTAAAGGAAGATGTTATAGATAAATGTAATACTCTGGCGAGAAAGTTGGACTATAAAGGATTAACTTTTCTAAAAGGAGATATCGAGGGCTATAACGATCAGACAAGTGTTGATATGGTTGTTACATTACATGCATGTGATACAGCTACGGATTATGCGCTTCAAAAGGCAGTTAAATGGGATGCTTCCGTGATTTTGTCTGTTCCATGCTGCCAACATGAGATAAATGGTCAGATAGAAAACCAATTACTTTCACCACTTCTTAAGTATGGTATACTAAAGGAAAGAATATCCGCGCTTTTGACCGATGCCGTTAGGGCGGAGGCTTTAGAGGAAGCGGGATATGATACCCAGATTTTAGAATTTATAGATATGGAGCATACTCCAAAGAACTTGTTAATCAGAGCTTGCAAGCGAAAGAATGGAATTGTACAGGAGAATAAGGAATTGTCGAAGATGGCAGAAGAATTAAAAATATCTCCAACAATACTTTCGCTCCTTAGGAAACCATTATGAAGAAAATACTTATAAAAGCAGCGGTATTGATAGCTATATTTATTTTAGCTATTGCAATGCATTTTGTTATAACTAATAAAAGAGAAAAAGTAGATGAAGAAGTAATGCAGACAGCGTCACTTCCGATTGTATCGATGATGTATGACGATATTGTTGTGAATACTATTCATGGCTACACTATTTCCATGGATGCAAGATATATGAGAGACTGCATTACTCCTGTGGAATCAGATAGAACATTGTCTATGAACATAAATATCTATGACAATGTTATTGCAGGCATTTCTTATGAGTTAAGAAGCTTGGACACAGAGAGACTTATTGAAAAAACCAATGTTCCCGACTACTCGGTAGCAGGGGATAGTGCAAAGACTACCCTAAATCTTTCATCAATGATGGAAGAAAATGAAGAATATCTGCTTATTTTGAAGATTGTTACGGAAAAACACGGTGAAATAAATTATTATACAAGGGTTATCAATCAAAGTGCAGCAAATATCGCAAATCATATTGAATTTGTGTCGGGATTTAGTAAAGGTATATTAAATGATGATACTGCTAAAGAATATATGCCATATTTAGAGCCATCATCACAAAGTGATAATACAAATCTTGCCAAAGTAAATCTTTACTCTAGTTATAGCAATGTGACCTGGGGAGATTTAGAAGTTGAGCGTGTCACAGAACCTATTATTACTATCAAGGAAATCTTAGGAGATGTGGGATGTTATGAATTGAGATACAAGGTTAGGGCTAAAAATGGATTCGATATTTATCAGTACTACAATGTTACTGAATATTTTCGTGTTCGTGAAGGCATAAATGTAATGTATATGTACGTGTATGAGAGAAATATGGAACAAATATTTGAATGTAATACGCAAAGTGTATCATCTACAAGAATAAATCTAGGTTTGGATTCTGATTTGACAGTGGAAACAAGCTGGAGTCCTACGGGTTCTTATATGACATTTGTTAAAGAAAGAAACCTGTGGCTTATGGATATGAATAAGAACGAGATGATTTCGATTATGTCTTTTGAAAGTGGCAGTGACAGAGATGTGCGAGATGTATTCAATGAAAACAATATTGAGATAGTGTCCACAGATAAGTCAGGCGATGTGCTTTTCCTTGTTTATGGATATATGAATAAAGGTGAGCATGAGGGCGAAGTTGGAATAGCACTGTATCAATACAAATATGAAACCAATATTGTAGAAGAATTAGTTTTTGTAATTACAGATAAACCTTACCATATATTAAAAGGTTCAGTAGGAAAATTTGCATACATTACAGAGGATGGACTCATTTATCTTATGGTTGAGGACAGCATTTATACCATTACTACGGATAGCAATGAGTATGTTCAGTTGGTCAATAATTTGCAGAGTGGTAACTTTATTATAAACAGTGAAAATAATATTGTGGCGTGGCATGAAAACGGCTCAGTATATTCGGCAAATAGCATTAGAGTAATTGACGTTGAGGCTGGAGAGGATTATAAAATCACTGTGGATGAAGGTGATTATGTTAAAGTCATAGGATTTATCGGCGATGATTTGGTATATGGCGTGGCCCATAGTGCAGATGTATATACTGATGATTTGGGAAAAATAGTATTTCCGATGTATGAGCTCCGAGTGGATTTGTATGATAGTAAAGAAGAGGAAACATACTCAAAGGAAGGCATTTACATCAAGGAAGTTACCATAGAAAAAAACATGTTGAATATGAAGAGACTTGTAAAAAATGGTGGTGTTTTTGAAGAAACTTCCGATGACCAGTTGATTAATAAAATAAGCGAAAAGACAGCTACTGTTGGACAAAGTACCATTGTTACAGATTTAAAGAAGACGGAACTTATATTAGAGTTGGCTTACACAATAACCAGTAATAATGATTTATCTAGCAAATCTCCAGAGAAAATCAACTTTGTCAGTGCAAATGACATTGGCAAGGAGGATACAGAAATTGCAGATAGCAACTTCTATGTATACGGAAACGGAAAGATGCTTTTAGCTACTCAAAGTGTGACAGCAGCTATCAATATGGCAAGTGAGCAGTATGGTGTAGTTGTAGATGGAAATGGACATTATGTATGGGCCAGAGTATCTAAGCTTGATAATAAAGTAGTAGCGTCAGCAACCGAGGCTGCATCACCTAATTATGCATCTATTGGCAAAATTTTTGAAAATGTGAACATAAAAGTCTTAGATGTATCAGGAATAGATATTCAAGACATTCTCTATTATACAACAAAGGATATTCCTGTTCTGACTTTTATGCAAGACTACGGTGTAGTGGCAATATCTGGATATAGCGGATACATGGGAGTGGTTGACACAGTATACTTTAGAAATAGCGGAGGCGAGAGCTTTAATCTGACTATAAATGCTGCAAGGAAGGCAATAGAAGAATCTGGACACAGATATATTGCTGTGCTAGAACAATAGAATACACTTCACAAAGTATTAACTGGAAATAATATAGATATGTGGTAAAATTAGACTGTATATAACAATAAAATAGGAGATTATCCTGCACTGGCAGGGTGGTAATTATATGGAAAAAGAAAGTAAGATTAAAAAAGTTAAAAAGAAAAAAACAAGAAAGAAAATAGATAAAAAAGCTACACTAAAGCAATTGCTAGTCTCATTGTGTATGCTGCTATTATTTGGATTCATTGGTTTTGTAATGGCTCTTAATTCAGTTTATGGTAATTCTGAGATATATGTGCAAAGAGCTTATGAAAATATTGCTGGTGGAAACTGGAATCAGTTATTTAACATGGTGGATATAGAAGAAAGTGACTATGTTAATGCATCAGTGTTTGCAAATGTTATGACCAATAGATTTTCAAATATAGATATGTCTTCTATTAAGCAGTTAGAGAGCAAAGAAGAAGGGGATACGATCAAGTTATTAGTCTCATATCGACTACTTGAAAGTGCTGATAACCCAGTAGGTGTGGATGAAGATACACCAGAGGCAGAAACTCCATCAGAAGGGGAGACACCGGCAGAAGGGGAGACACCGGCAGAGGGAGAAATTCCATCAGAAGACGAGACCCCAGCGGAGGGAGAAACCCCAGCGGAGGGAGAGACTCCATCAGAAAATGAGACTCCCACAGGCGAAGAAATTCCACAAGAGGTAATTCCAGAAACTAAAATTATGGAGTTTACATTCAAAACATCGGATGAAAAAAAATACGTGGTATTTCCTGTTTGGAAGATGGATATTTCTGATATGATAGTGGAGAATGTTAAGATTACAGCTCCATACGGTTTTGAAGCAAAAGTGGATGGTCTGGATATTACGGATTGTGAACGTTCATATCTTCCATCTATAGATATGATGCAATACACCCTTGATACTACGCTGGCGGGAACTCATGCATTAGTGTGCCAAAAGGCAGGTATGCAGGATATTACAGAGTACATAACCTTGGAAAAAGACGGCTCAGAATATGCAGTGGCGAAGGAACGTGTGATTATGGAGAGGATAATAGGTGAGGGTGCGGCTGATATTGTGTTTGGCCTCTATCAGGCAGGACTTGAAGGAACTGGAATAGAGAGATTAACAGCGTACTTTAGTGAAGAGGGCGTTGAACAGTTACAGAAT
Source organism: Clostridiales bacterium (assembly GCA_012520815.1). Taxonomy (GTDB): domain Bacteria; phylum Bacillota; class Clostridia; order Lachnospirales; family Lachnospiraceae; genus SVEL01. The sequence continues at coordinate 20,687 of JAAYNM010000050.1, read as the reverse complement.
GTTTATAATGAATTATATGCGGACATTAATCAAGAAGATGGAGCATATTTAAAGATAATAGAAGATGTAGAATATGATATTTCCCTTGAAAATGGTGAAATTGGTAAGGGAGTGGATGCAGTGGTTCATTTTACGTGTACTTTCTGGGCGAAAACACCAAGAAATGCTATATCAGGAATAAGGAAAGACTATGAGGGAAAAGCAGAGGACTCAGTAACTATCCATTATAAAGAAACAGGTTCAGGACTTATTGCTACCTCTATAGATTTTAAGTGTATAAAATATCGACAGGACTAAATTTGTGAAAGAAAAGGTTTAAATTATGGCAAAACAGCATTGGAAACCAGGAAATATGCTCTATCCAGTACCAGTTGTAATGGTTAGTTGCAAAAGACCAGCAGAAAAACCTAATATAATAACAACAGCATGGTGTGGAACTATATGTTCTTCACCCGCAATGGCATATATTTCTGTGAGAAAAGAGAGATACTCTTACGATATTATTAAAGAAACTGGAGAATTTGTCATAAACCTTGTTACAAAGGATCTTGTAAAAGCTACAGATTTTTGCGGTGTTCGTTCAGGAAGAGATGTTGATAAATATAAAGAAATGAACTTAACTCCACTTGAATCGGAGAATATTCTGGCTCCTGGCATTGAGGAAAGTCCAGTGAATTTAGAATGTAAGGTGGTTAATGTTATACCTCTTGGAAGCCATGATATGTTTTTGGCAGAAGTAGTGGGTGTTACGATTGATGATAAATATATGGACGAAACAGGTAAATTCCATCTTAATAGTTCTAATTTGGTTGCTTATTCCCACGGGGAATATTTGGAATTAGGTGAAAAAATTGGAACTTTTGGATATTCAGTACGAAAGAAAGCTAAAAAGGGAAAGAATAAAGCATAAAGGTGGTGGAAAATATGAAAATAAGTTCTATGTATATTGTCAACTTTAAATCCATTAAAAAGATGGAGATTCTAGATATTGACAATGCATTTATCCTAGTAGGAAAAAACAGTACTGGTAAAAGTGCAGTAGTGGATGCAGTGAGGGCTATAACTGGAAATTATGAGATTCACAAAGAGCATTTTAAAAATCCCGAGTATAATATCGAGATAGGCATAACTTTGGAGTTGTCAATTGCGGCTTTGGAGCAGATGAATGAATGGGGGCTGGTTTCAAAAGAACGAGGCTATGACAAGTGGGAAGAAGAATTTATGGAGAAATTCCCTACTTTTAAGAACAATCAAATCAAGATTGTTTATGTCGTAACCCCTGAATTGAAAACCCGGTACGTAGATGAGTTTGGCGTGAAAAACCCATTTATACCAGAAATTTTACCAAAGCTCTATTACATTGATCATACTAGAAATCTTGAGGAATTTCAGAATGGTCTATTAAATGTACAACACGATGAGGAATTGTTGTCCATTAGGGAAAATACTTGCTTGTTCGATAAATCTAGAAAATGTAGTCAATGTTTTAGATGTATTGACAGCATTGATAGTAAAAAAGGTGAAGAACTTACTATCCATGAGACTACAAGGCTGATGGAATACAAGCTATTTAAACTCAATCTAGATAATTTTGCAGAAACAGTTAATAAATATTTGCTAAAGAATGGTTCTATTTCAAAGACAGTGAATTTTGAGATAGACTTGAATCTACGCAACCTATTTAAAATTAATACTGTTATTTCTAATGATAGAAGTGGTGAGAAAGAGACGGTTGGCAATCTAAGCTCGGGTACGAAGAGTATATATCTGCTTTCACTTATTGAAGCATATATAGAAGAAAAAAGCAGAGTGCATAGCCTGATTATGATTGAAGATCCAGAAATATTTTTACATCCACAATTGCAGAAAGTGGCTAGTGAGATTCTATACAGATTATCGAAAAAGAACCAGGTTATTTTTTCTACGTATTCACCAAATATGATATTTAACTTTTCATCTAGACAGATAAAGCAGATTGTTTTAGATGAAAATTTCGATACAGATGTGGTGGAAAATACAGATATTGACGTAATACTTGACGATTTAGGATATACAGCCAACGATTTAATGAATGTAAGTTTTGTATTTATTGTAGAGGGTAAACAGGATAGAAATAGACTTCCGATCTTACTAGAAAAGTATTATTCAGAAATGAGAAATGAAGATGGAAAACTCAACCGAATCTCTATTGTGCCCACCAATAGCTGTACAAATATTAAGACATATGCTAACTTAAAATATATAAACAAATTGTATTTAAAAGATCAGTTCTTAATGATTAGGGATAGTGATGGGAAAAATCCTAAGTACTTAGTGAAGCAACTTTGTAGCTACTATAAGCAGCGTTCCAAGGAGGATGTGGATAACTTGCCAAATGTTACACCTAAAAATGTACTTGTGCTAAAGTATTATTCATTTGAAAATTATTTCCTTGACCCCAAGGTTATGGCTAAGATTGGGGTTATAAAAACAGAGGAAGAATTTTATAGAACGCTGTACCAAAAGTATAGAGACTCTCTATACAAACTACCAAGCTTTAGGCGTTTAATCAGAACCAAAAATATTAGAATAAACAATAGCAAGGATGTACGGACATATATAGAAGATATAAAGATACATGTTCGTGGACACAATCTTTTTGATATTTTTTATGGAAAGCACCGTAACAATGAAGAAGAGATAATTAAAAAATATATTGAAGTTGCACCACGGGATAATTTCAAGGATATTCTAGATACCATAGATTCATTTGTGTATTTTGAGAATAGGAAGAAAACAGAAGAAACTATATAAAAAGACTCCCGTTCTATATAAAAAAATAGGTTGTAAACTTTACTTTGGAGTAAAGCTTACAACCTATTTTTAAAAAATCTATTCCTTTGAAATCTTTTTTTCAATTAAACTCTCGCTTTTAGTAACTTTATATAACTTGAAATATTCATTTAGGTAAACTACAAACGACAGTGCCATAAACGCTAGAACAGCACCGATAAGTGTAAATACCAGCTTGTCTGTCAGCCAGTCCATAGGGAAAGCAATAATCATAAGCATTGATACATCTAAAACTACTGTACATAATTTACCGCACCATATAGCACCATCTAAATTCTTGCCTTTGTGATATATAAATAAACCAACAACTAATAAAATTGACTCTTTAACAACGAAAACAATAACGAGGATTATTATCCAAGGAACTTTAATTATAGATACAGTAAGCATGGCAAATTGCATAAGCTTATCTGCAACAGGGTCAATGAACTTGCCCCAATCAGAAATCATATCAAACTTTCTTGCAATCCAACCATCTACAATATCTGTTATAGAAGCAATAATAGCAACTAAGGCAGATTGCCAATACCATTCCTGTAAAAACACCCATATGAAAATAGGAACTAGAAGGATGCGGATGTAGCAAAGTATATTGGGAATTGTAAATAAATCTTCTTTTTTGGGTTTAGCTCTCATAATGTACCTCTTTGTTTGGGATTATTTGACAGGAAGTGGAAATACCTAAAACTCTAAGTATTAAAAATATAAATATCAAACAAAGTCGATTATATAGTGTTTTAAATAAAAAGTCAACGTAAGCGGGCTTAGGAATGGTAAAGAAAAGTGAGTAAATTTATAAAATTATAGAAAATGAAAAAAATGTGATATAATTGGTTTCGTGAAAAAGCATATGAAAAAATATAAATAAAAATATAATGAAAGAAGTATCAATACTATGGAAAAATTAGGAAGAAATGATGTATGTTGGTGTGGAAGCGGCAAGAAATATAAGAAGTGTCATTGTAACATAGATGAAAAAATAGTGGAATTTAAGAATAAAGGGTCAGAAGTGCCAGCCAGAAACTTACTTAAAACTCCCCAGCAAATTCAAGGAATTAAGGAAAGTTGCAAGATTAATATTGCAGTTCTAGATTACGTCGGGGAACATATAAAAGCAGGTGTTTCTACAGAAGATATAAATAGATGGGTATATGAGGAAACCACTGGCCGCGGGGCGATTCCTGCACCTCTAAATTACGAGGGATTTCCAAAGAGCGTATGTACTTCTGTAAATAATCAAGTATGTCATGGGATCCCATCAGCGGATGTTGTACTTAAAGATGGAGATATTATTAACGTAGATGTTTCTACAATTTTGAATGGATATTTCTCAGATTCCTCTCGTATGTATTGTATAGGGGAGGTATCTCCAGAGAAAAAAAGACTTGTGGATGTGACGAAAGAAAGTATTAAAGTCGGATTAGATCAGGTCAAGCCGTGGGGATTTCTGGGTGATATGGGACAAGCTATAAATGATTTTGCCAAAGAAAATGGTTATACAGTAGTAAAGGAGATTGGCGGACATGGAGTGGGTTTGGAGTTTCACGAGGCCCCATGGGTAAGCTATGTATCTAAAAAGGGCACAGAAATGTTAATGGTTCCGGGAATGATATTCACTATAGAGCCAATGATAAATATGGGAGCGTCAGATATTTATATAGATGATGAAAACGATTGGGAGGTTTATACTGTGGATGGACAACCATCAGCCCAGTGGGAGATCCAAGTGTTGGTGACAGAAGCAGGATATGAGATACTGGCATACTAAATAAAGATTAACTTATAGATAAAAATAAAAAACAAAACTTGTAACCCATTATGAGGTGTTATATAATACTTTTTGGAAAAAGCGAGGTAATAAAATGGATAATATCATTTTAATTGGAATGCCTGGAGTGGGAAAAAGCACAGCGGGCGTTATTTTAGCGAAAATACTTGGATACCAATTTATAGATGCGGATATACTCATTCAACAAGAGGAAGGAAAACTTTTAAAAGAAATTATAGCTGAAGTTGGTGTTGAAGGCTTTATTCAAGTGGAGAATAGGGTTAATAGCCAAATCCAATGTGAGAGGTCAGTTGTTGCAACTGGAGGAAGCGTGGTTTATGGCAAAGAAGCTATGGAGCATTTAAAGAGTATTGGAAGAGTCGTATATTTAAAGGTGGATTTCGATACTATTGACAGCAGATTAGGCAATTTAAAGGGGCGTGGAGTAGTATTGAAAGAAGGACAAGACTTAAAAGGTTTATATGAAGAGAGAATACCTCTGTATGAAAAATACGCAGATATTGTTGTAGACCAGACGGGTTGCAGCGTAGAAGAAACCATAGAAAAGTTGGTAAAAATGTTATAAAAAGTACTTTACAAAAGGCATTATTACTGATAGAATGTAAATTGTTACAAAATTGTTACAAAGTTATTAAGAAAATAATGGAAATAAAATATATAAAAGAAAATATAAGATATTTTGGAGGTCAATATGACAAGGTTAACCAGATATAATAAGAGAATAAGGGTTACCTATATAACATCAGCAGTTATAAGTATGATTTTAATGGCAGTGGCTTTTCCGTGGTTTGGTGCTCCTGATAAGGATACTTCATTATATATAGTTGAACTAAACGGCGTAAAGGTTGGAACCTGTGAAGATATAGAAGATGCAAACGTGGCATATCTGTCAGCAAGGACAAGTCTTGAGAGTGACAGTAAAGAGGCGGTTTACATTGAAGGTGAATTAGTATTTTACGAACAAGATGCTATTATCGGAAAGCCTGACAACGCAGATACATTGACGGACAATATTTATCAAGTTCTTAGAGAATCTACAGTTGAGACAAAACAGCAGGCATATGTTGTAGATATTGATGGATTAACCATTACATTATCATCGGCAGATGAAGTAACACAACTTCTAGAAGCGGCAAAGGCTAAGTATGATGAAGAAGATGAATTTGATACAGTTCTATTCAATGATGAAAGTTCTAGATTTTCAAGTATTTCATATGACATCATTAGTGCAGATACATTAGCAAGACATACAGACAATGTTATGTTGGCAGTAGACGGACAAGCACAGATTGAAAAGAGTGTACCAGAGAATGCTTTTAGTGAGCCAGATCATATTGTAAGTATTGATTTTGCAGAAGATATTAATATAACAGAAACATATGTGCCATCTACGCATATAATGAAATTAGAAGATGCAGTTGAATTGGTAACCAAAGAGACAGAAGCTAATAAAACATACGAAGTAGTGGCAGGCGATACACTCTCTGGGATAGCAGCGACTTATGGGCTTACTCTTGAGAAGTTATTAGCAATGAATCCAGACTACTCAGAAGAAACATACATTAGAATTGGTGATTTAATTAATGTAACAGTCCCAGAACCAGAACTTTCAGTTATTGTGACCAAGCAGAAATCTTACGAGGAATACTTTGACCTTCCTGTTGAATACATCAAAAATGATAGTATGTATACTACTTATTCCAATGTTATCAATGAAGGTAGCAGCGGACACCGTGCGGTTATAGCCAATATTCAGTATACAAATGGAACACAGACAAATATAGAGATATTAGAACAAAAGGTTACACAGGAAGCGGTTGCAAGAGTAGTCGAGGTAGGTACATTGACACCCCCTACTTATATCAGACCAGTTTCTGCAGGATATATTTCTTCCAACTATGGATTTAGATGGGGAAGACTGCATGGTGGAATTGACTATGCATGTTGCACAGGTACATCTGTAATGGCATCATCTTCGGGATATATAGTTGAGGCTGGCTGGAATGGTAGTTATGGTTATACTGTTCTTATAAATCATCCTGATGGAAAACAAACTAGATATGCACACCTTAGCAGATTATACGTTTCATGCGGACAGTCAATATCTCAGGGTGAAGTTATTGGTCTTAGTGGAAATACTGGAAATAGTACAGGTCCACATTTACATTTTGAAATTATTGTAGGCGGTAGCCGAGTAAATCCACTGAATTATTTATATTAATGATTTACAAATGAAAATGTTGTGATATAATCAAGGTATGTATGCAAAAATACATACCTTGAATTTTTTAAACGAAGTAGACATTTATGACAGACTTAAATATATATTATTAAATTGAATATTGAGGTGTATAATGGACAGATACATTGTAAAAGGCGGAAACGCCTTAGTAGGTGAAGTCGATATTAGTGGCGCAAAAAATGCGGCATTAGGAATTCTTGCGGCAGCAGTTATGGCCGATGAAACAGTATTAATAGATAATCTTCCAGACGTTAGAGACATTAATGTTCTTATCGATGCGATTGCAGAGATAGGAGCTAGTGTTGAGCGTATTGATAGGCATAGTGTTAAAATTAATGGTAGCACCATTAATTCCACATGTGCAGATAATGAATATATAAAGCGTATTCGTGCATCTTACTATCTTATTGGTGCATTACTTGGAAAGTTTAAAAAGGCAGAGGTAACACTTCCAGGTGGATGTAATATTGGCAGTCGTCCAATCGATCAGCACATAAAGGGATTTAAGGCATTAGGAGCTGATGTGAAGATTGAATATGGAATGATTAAGACTGAAGCAGCAGACTTACATGGAAGTCATATTTATTTAGATGTGGTCTCTGTAGGAGCTACTATAAATGTAATGCTGGCAGCAACCCTTGCAAATGGAAATACAGTTATTGAAAATGCAGCTAAAGAACCTCACATCGTTGATGTAGCCAATATGCTTAACAGTATGGGCGCAAACATTAGGGGTGCAGGTACAGATATTATTAAAATTAAAGGTGTGGAGAAACTTCACGGTTGTGAATATTCAGTTATACCTGACCAAATTGAAGCTGGAACATTTATGTTTGCAGCAGCAGTGACTAGAGGAGATATTCTAGTTAGAAACGTTATTCCAAAGCATTTAGAGGCTATCACATCGAAGCTTTATGATATTGGATGTAGTGTTGAAGAATATGATGATGCAGTAAGAGTTATTAGCAATGGTAAGTTGGTATCAACTCAGGTTAAGACACTTCCTTATCCAGGATTTCCAACTGATATGCAACCTCAGATAGGAGTGGCATTAGCGCTGGCAGAAGGCACTAGCACAATTGTGGAAAGCATTTTTGAAAATAGATTTAAGTATGTTGACGAACTTATGTGTATGGGCGCCAACGTTAGAGTGGAAGGAAATATTGCCGTAATAGAAGGCGTTGAGAAATATACAGGTGCACAGGTAAATGCCCTTGATTTACGAGCAGGTGCGGCATTAGTTATTGCAGGACTTGCGGCTGAAGGATTTACAATCATTGATGACATTCATTTTATTCAGCGAGGATATGAAGGTTTTGAGCAAAAGCTTCGTAAGTTAGGAGCTGTGATTGAAATGGTAGACAGCGACAAAGAAATTCAGAAGTTCAAACTTAAAGTTGGTTGAGATATCAATTCATAAAATCAATTGAAGGAACTAGAAGAACCAATTAATAGATATAGCAAGTGAATACAACAAAAAAGTTAGTGGAGATATAATCATTAAAAAGTAGTTGACAATATATCTACTTGGATATATCATACAGTTAGTTAGACAATTTAATATTTTTCTCTTATTCAGAGCGGTGGAGATACAAGGATCTATGAAGCCCGGCAACCCCGATAGGAAGGTGCCAACCTGAGCGATATTCGAACAATAAGAGGATTTGATACCTTGCAATCGAGTCCGCATTTTGCGGACTTATTTTTTCTTCAAGGCATTTGCCTTGAGAACATATTTCATCAGAAAAAGGAGAATTGAAATGGAAAAATTATTATTTACTTCAGAATCTGTTACAGAAGGCCATCCAGATAAAATGTGCGATGCTATTTCAGATGCAGTTTTAGATGCCCTTATGGCTCAAGACCCAATGAGTAGAGTTGCTTGTGAAACATGTACAACAACAGGACTTGTAATGGTTATGGGAGAGATAACATCTAAGGCCAATATTGATATACCTAAAATCGTTAGGGATACAGTGGATGAAATTGGATATAACAATGCAGCATATGGATTTGATTCAAATACCTGTGCAGTAATGGTAACATTAGACAAGCAGTCAGCAGATATTGCTATGGGAGTTGATAAAGCTCTTGAAGCTAAAGAAAATACCATGACAGATACAGAACTTGATGCTATAGGCGCTGGTGATCAAGGTATGATGTTTGGCTTTGCTTCTAATGAAACAGAGGAATTTATGCCTTATCCAATCGCCCTTGCTCATAAGCTTGCAAGAAGGCTTACTGAGGTTAGAAAAGATGGTACATTACCATATTTAAGACCAGATGGAAAGACTCAGGTAACGGTGGAATATGATGAGACAGGAAAGCCAGTTCATTTAAATGCGGTAGTATTATCGACACAGCATGATGAAGATGTAACTCAGGAACAAATCCATAGCGATATTAAAAAGTATGTGTTTGACCCAATTTTACCAGTGGAGCTTGTAAATGAGGAAACAAAATACTTTATAAATCCAACCGGAAGATTTGTAATCGGCGGGCCTAACGGCGATAGTGGTCTTACAGGAAGAAAGATCATTGTTGATACTTATGGCGGATATGCACGTCACGGTGGTGGTGCATTCTCGGGCAAGGATTGCACAAAAGTTGACCGTTCGGCAGCATATGCAGCACGTTACGTTGCTAAAAATATAGTTGCAGCAGGAATTGCATCAAAGTGTGAAATTCAGTTATCATATGCAATTGGTGTGGCACACCCTACATCGGTTATGGTAGATACATTTGGAACAGGTAAATTATCTGATGGAAAAATCGTAGAAATTATCAGAGAGAACTTTGACTTACGACCAGCTGGAATTATCAAGATGTTAGACCTTAGAAGACCTATCTATAAGCAAACAGCGGCATACGGACATTTTGGACGTAATGATTTAGATCTTCCTTGGGAGAAACTTGATAAGGTGGATGATCTTAAGAAATATCTTGCATAAAAATAGATGAATCTAATAAACATTTTATATAAAAATGTATAGAAGATAGAAATATAAAATAGAATAAAGCAAAAAACTGATCAAGGTAAGTTAGAAAATCCAACTTATCAAAGGTCAGTTTTTTTGTGGGAAACTACCTAAAATTAACAAAAAATTAATATTTGTTTACTTTTATTTACTGTGATTACCTAGCTTTATGTTGTATACTTTGTATATATTATAGATTAGAGGTAGCTAATATTGCGATTAAGTAAAAAGATTATCATTTCGTTTGTTATAATAGCCATATTTCCTATCACCCTAATGTTAGGATTGATTGTACTTATCGTTAATGCCCAAATTAGTGATATTGAGACAAAATACGACATAGAGATTAATAGTTATGAAAAGTTATACAATTCTGTGGGTATTTTGGATTCCATTACCAATAATGTTAGAGATGAGATTCAAGATATTAAGAAGGATACACCAGAACAGTTAGAGGATATTTCATACTTAGAGAGGTTGAATTCTTCGTTGTCTGGCAAGTATACCTTCTTAATAGTAAAAAAAGGTGATAATATTATTTTTGATGGTAAAAGTGAAGATTGTGCTGGTATAGAGAGTATTATTCCTGCATATGGGGAAAATTCTAATATTACTGATGAAACCCTATATATAAGTGGAAACACACAGTATTTGATTAAGCCCGAGATATTTACCTGTGCCGATGGAACAGAGGGTACGGTGTTTATTGTTTCGATGATAAATAACTCCTTGCCAGAGATAAGGAAGATGATCGCTGGGTTTGTTATGCTATTAGCAATTATTACAGTGCTTACAGCAGTGGTGTTAACTTTCTGGATTTACAAAGGTATATTAAGACCTGTTAAGGAGCTGAAGGCGGCTGCAAACAACATTAGTCAAGGAAACCTGGATTTCTCGATTTCCCCTCATAAAAATAACGAGTTTGGGGAATTGTGCGAATCATTTGAGGAAATGAGAAGGCATTTAAAGGAATCCATTGAAGATAATATTAGAAGCGATGAAGAAAGTAAGGAATTGATTAGCAATATTTCTCATGACCTAAAGACGCCTATTACCGCAATTAAGGGTTATGTAGAGGGTATTATGGATGGCGTCGCAGACAATCCTGAAAAGATGGACAAGTATATTAAAACCATCTACAATAAAGCCAATGATATGGACAAGTTGATAGGTGAATTAACGATTTATTCAAAGATTGATTGCAACAAGATACCATACAATTTTGTTAAACTAAACCTGGATGAATATTTTAATGACTGTGTAGAGGAAATCAATACAGATCTGGATGCCAGAGGAATTAAACTGACATACATCAATTATGTAGAAGCGGATGTTTTGGTTCTTGCAGATCCGGAACAGTTGAAGCGTGTTATCAATAATATTACTAGCAACTCCGTTAAATATATGGACAAAGAAGAAAAATTCGTGGCTATTAGAATTTTAGATGAAGAGACATTTGTTCACGTGGAGATGGAGGATAACGGAAAAGGTATAGGTGTTGCAGAGTTGCCATATATATTTGACAGATTTTACAGGACAGATGCTTCTCGTAATTCTGCTCAAGGAGGTAGTGGCATTGGACTTGCTATAGCAAGGAAAATTATGGAGGCTCATGGTGGAAAGATTTGGGCTACTTCAAAGCAAGGAAGAGGAACCACGATTCATTTTATATTGAGAAAAACAAACTAGGAGGATTTTATGAGCAAGATTTTAATTGTAGAAGACGAACAAAGCATTGCAGAATTAGAGAAGGATTATTTAGAACTTAGTAATTTTGAAGTGGAAATAGAAAATGATGGAAAGACAGGACTTGAAAGAGCATTAAACGAAGATTTTGATATGTTTATTTTGGATTTAATGTTGCCAACTCTAGATGGTTTTGAGATTTGCAGACAGATTCGTGAAGTGAAAAATACTCCAGTGCTTATGGTATCAGCAAAGAAGGATGACATTGATAAAATTCGTGGATTAGGTCTTGGCGCAGACGATTATATTACAAAGCCATTCAGCCCAAGTGAGCTTGTGGCAAGAGTTAAGGCGCATCTTGCAAGATATGAAAGACTTATCAATAGTAATGTTACAGAAAATGAAATGGTAGAAATTCGTGGCATTAAGATAGATAAAACTGCAAGACGTGTGTTTGTAAATGATGAGGAAAAGATTCTTACAACAAAAGAATTTGACCTACTTACATTTTTGGCATCAAATCCAAACCATGTATATACAAAGGAAGAATTGTTCCGCTCGATTTGGGATATGGAATCAGTTGGAGATATTGCAACTGTAACAGTTCACATTAAAAAAATCCGCGAGAAGATTGAAATGGATACTTCTAAGCCACAATATATTGAAACAATATGGGGCGTGGGCTACAGATTTAAGGTTTAATGTGAAGCCGAAAAGTAGTAGCTTGCAGGATGCCGATGGATTTTCCCATAAGTTTAGGTTCAAGTATTTCCCGAATGAGGTAGCATAGCACGAACATAAATAACACATAGGCACTATAAAGATTGAGGTTTGCGAAATGAAAAAATTAAACATTTTATACGAGGATTCGGATATTTTAGTATGTGTGAAGAATGCAGGGGTTTCCTCACAATCAGAGCGTGGAAGGGCATTGGATGTTACAAGTCAGATAAATAATCATTTGATTGCAACAGGAAGAAGGGGAGTAGAGCCGTATGTGGTACATAGACTTGATAAACCAGTTTCGGGAATTTTAGTGTATGCATTGAATAAGAAGGCAGCGGCTGATTTGTCAAAGCAAGTGGCGGAAGGCAAATTTGAAAAAAGCTATTATGCCATTTTGACAGCAATGCCATCTACAGGGATGGAAGCACACCTTAATCATCTTTTGGCTAGGGGAAAATATAATGCTTCAAAGATTGCAGATGAGAAGGATATTGCAGAGGGTGTGGAAACAAAGGAAGCTATTCTTGATTATAAGATAATCAGAGAATTAGAATTTGAGGATAAAACGTATTATCTTGCGGATATAAACTTGAAGACTGGTAGACATCATCAGATTCGAGTTCAGTTTGCTGGGGTGGATGCTCCGATATACGGAGATAGAAAGTATGATCCAGATGGCTACCTAGGTGAAAAAAGTGGTTTGGCATTATGTTCATACCGTTTGAAATTTAAGCATCCAGCCACGGGAAAGGTTATGAAGTACGAAATATTGCCCAGTGGCAGTATTTTTTCTATTGCATTTTAAAATAGTATTTAGTACACTTACAAATAGACTAAAATTAAAGAAAAGAGGATTGCTATGGCTAGCGATAAGAAATTAGTAGAAGCTATTACTTCTATGGAAGATGATTTTGCACAATGGTATACAGACGTTGTAAAAAAGGCAGAGTTAATAGAATACTCTAGTGTAAAAGGTTGTATGATTTTAAGACCAGCTGGATATTCAATCTGGGAGATGATTCAAAAGAATCTTGATGCTAGATTTAAAGAAACTGGTGTTGAAAATGTTTATATGCCAATGTTTATTCCAGAGAGTCTTTTAAATAAAGAAAAAGATCATGTTGAAGGATTCGCTCCTGAAGTAGCATGGGTAACACATGGCGGTTCTGAAGCACTTTCAGAAAGAATGTGTATACGTCCTACATCAGAGACACTTTTCTGTGATTTATATTCAAATATAGTTCAGTCATATAGAGATTTGCCAAAAGTATATAACCAATGGTGTTCAGTTTGTCGTTGGGAAAAGACTACAAGACCATTCCTTAGAACAACTGAGTTCTTATGGCAGGAAGGTCATACAGCTCATGCAACAGCACAGGAAGCAGAAGAGAGAACTATTCAGATGCTTAATCTCTATGCAGATTTCTGTGAGAATGAATTGGCTATTCCAATGATTAAGGGAAAGAAGACAGATAAAGAGAAATTTGCTGGAGCTGAGGCGACATATACCATTGAAGCCTTAATGCATGATGGAAAAGCTCTCCAGTCTGGTACAAGCCACAACTTCGGAGATGGTTTTGCTAAAGCATTTGATATTCAGTATACAGATAAAGATAATACGCTTAAATATGTACACCAGACTTCATGGGGTATGACAACTAGATTGATTGGTGCAGTAATTATGGTGCATGGCGACAACAGTGGTCTTGTACTTCCACCAAGAATTGCTCCTACACAGGTAATGATTATTCCTATTATGCAGAAAAAGGAAGGCGTACTTGAAAAGGCTGCCGAACTTAAGGAAATGTTATCTGGCGTATGTAGAGTTAAGGTGGATGATTCTGATAAGACTCCAGGATTTAAGTTTGCAGAATCAGAGATGCGAGGAATTCCTCTTCGTGTTGAAATAGGACCAAAGGATATTGAGGCTAATCAGGCAGTTATTGTTAGAAGAGATACAAGAGAAAAATACGTTGTTTGCATTGATGAATTACAAGGTAAGGTTGAGGAACTTCTTGTAACAGTTCAAAAGGATATGTTAGAGAGAGCCACAGTTCATAGAGATGCGCACACAACTACAGCCACAACATATGAAGAGTTTAAGGATGCAGTTGCAACAAAGCCAGGATTTATTAAGGCAATGTGGTGTGGGGACGAGGCTTGTGAAAAGAAGATAAAGGAAGATACTACAGCTACTTCCAGATGTATGCCTTTTGTGCAGGAGAATTTAAGCGATACTTGTGTATGCTGCGGTAAGCCTGCGAAGACTATGGTATACTGGGGTAAGGCATATTAAAATAACACTACCAAAACATGTGGCGTTTATCATCAATAAGCTATATGAAAACGGATATGAAGCTTTTGCTGTAGGAGGCTGTGTGCGAGATGCTATTATGGGCAGAACACCACATGATTGGGACATTACCACCTCTGCAACGCCTATGGAAGTGAAGTCGATTTTTCATAAGACTATTGATACAGGAATTGCCCACGGTACCGTGACGGTTATGATTGAGCATGTGGGATATGAGGTAACTACCTACAGAATCGATGGCAGTTATGCAGATGGTCGTCATCCAGATAAAGTCACATTTACGCCCAATCTTATTGAGGATTTAAAGCGTCGTGATTTCACTATTAATGCAATGGCCTACAATCAAATAGTTGGAGTGGTTGATGAATTTAATGGCACAGGCGATTTAGAAAAGAAGATAATTAGGTGCGTAGGAAATCCTTATGAGAGATTTGGTGAGGACGCCCTGCGAATTCTAAGAGCTATAAGATTTGCTGCACAATTAGATTTTGATATTGATGAAGAAACAATCAATGCAGTCAAGGAGCTAGGCAGTACACTTTCAAAAATCAGCCGTGAACGAGTTCAAGCCGAGATGACCAAGATGATTACATCTAATAATCCCAGAAAGATGATGTTCATTAAAGAATGTGATTTGGCAAGAGTAGTATTTGGTGAATCGATTCTTGCTACGGCTACAAAAAAAGATTACGAAGACTTAATTAATATTATTCAGAATACTGACAATAATCATTACATTAGATATGCGGTATTGCTTTCAATGGAGAGTAATCCCGAAGTTATACTTAGAGGATTAAAGTTCGATAACAAGACCATTAAAATAGTTACCAGGCTAGTAAATATGAAGGATATGCCGCTAGTATGCAATCAGGTAGAGGTAAGAAAAGCTATTGTTTCCATCGGTGAGGATATTTTTGAACCATATTATTTGCCATTTGTGCAAGCCCTTGTTAAAGGTGGCAGGAGATTCGATATAACAAATGATACAATTTTAGAGATTTATAATATTATGGGTGATATATATAAAGAACACCAATGTTTGAATCCTAAAGACTTGGCCATATGTGGAAGAGATTTGTTAGAAATGGGTATTCCAGCAGGCAAAGAGGTTGGAAGAATTTTAACAAATGTTTTTGAAATGGTTATTGAAAATCCAAAACTGAATAATAAAGAGCAATTAATTTTAGAAGTGGAAAAGCAAAGAAAGTAAGGTATAATTAAATACCCCTCTTCATACTATAGAAGTAGATTTAGTATGAAGGGGGACATTTTTTTGAATGAAATAGATACAAATATTTTGTCATTGTATAATATTAATATAGTTAGAACATATAAAGGGCGAGGCTCAATTATGTGTGAGGGCGAGAATAGACTATTTAAGAAGGAAGAGTTTATTCAAAAAATGTATAAAATTTAGTGTTTTCTTTTTGCCTTAAATATATTATAATAAGACGGTATATGCGTTACGAGGTTGAAAGACGGTGAAAATATGACAAAAGGAACAAAAGTAAGTCTTTGGACAGTTATGATTTCTTTTATGTGCATTTTCCTAAGTGGTTGCACTAGTGGAGCTGGAACGAGCAATGGTTCAGAGATGGGTGGAATAAACAGCGCTACGACTGAGCTAGTTACGGATGCAAATGTGCGATACAATGCGACAGATTTAGCCATAGTAACAAACATTGATACAAAGAAAAGTGAGATTACATTTAAAGGCATAGACAGCAATATCGTCTATACTTTAACTTATACTGGTGGAACAAGAATACGTAGTAAAAATGGCGTTGAGTTACTTATTTCTCAGGTTATGGTCGGAGAGATAGTAGACGTTTATTACGTGCAGGGAAGCCAAAAGCTTATTGAGATGCAGGAATCTTCTAAAGCATGGGAGAATACTTCCGTAGTCAAATGGAATGTAGATTACAATCTCAAAAAGATTACCATTGGAAGTTCAACATATAAATATGACGATGACATTTTTATCACCTCAGCAGGTCATGGCATTGCTATTAACGAGATTAGTGGCGTAGATGAGCTTATTGTGAAGGGTGTGGATAACAAAGTCTTGTCAGTTGTAGTTGAAAAAGGCCATGGATTTGTCAGGTTGGTAGATGATACCAATATGATTGGTGGGATGATAGAGATTGGCACTAATATTATGACTGTTATTACAGATGATATGGTGATAGTTGCGCCTGAAGGCACACATACTCTTACAGCTACCAAAAATGGCAAAGGCGGTTCAAAGGAAATAACAGTGAGCCGTGATGAAGAAATAATAGTAAGTCTAAGTGAATTTCAGGCGGAAGCTACAAGGTATGGTATTGTGAATTTTACAGTATTACCTGATGATGCTGAAGCATTGATGTACATTGATGGTGTAAAACGAGATTATTCAGATATACTTGAGTTGTCGTATGGATCACATACGTTGATACTTACATCGAATAATTACGATACCTATCAAAAGACTATTACAGTAGCATCTTCTTATACAAATATTAAGATAGATATGTCTGGAGCATCCACGGAAGAAACCACGGATTCTTCAGAAGAAACAACCACCAAGGGAGCGTATTCTACAGAGGAGGAGACTACAGTCTCTACGGGTACAGGTACTTACAACAATACCATTTATATAGTAGCACCCGCAAATGCCAACGTTTATTTCGATGGTATATATAAGGGTACTGCACCATTGTCTTTTACTAAGTCATCGGGTACACACACTATTGTGCTTATGAAGACTGGTTACGAGACTAAAGTATACACGGTATACTTGGACGAAGGAAATGAAGATGTTATCCTTTCGTACCCAAGTATGACGGAAAATGATGAATAGCATATTTAGGAGGCACTAAGATGAGTTACATGGAACTTTACAATCAATGGCTTAGCAACCCATATTTTGACGACAACACAAAGGCTGAACTTAAGGGTATTGCTGATAATGAAAAAGAAATCGAGGACCGTTTCTATACAGAATTAGAGTTTGGTACAGCAGGTCTTAGAGGTGTAATTGGAGCAGGTGTTAATCGTATGAACATTTACACAGTTAGAAAGGCAACTCAAGGATTGGCTAATTACATTATAAAGGTTGGCGGACAAGCTAAGGGAGTAGCTATTGCATATGACTCTAGAAGAATGTCTCCTGAATTTGCGGATGAAGCAGCTCTTTGTTTAGCAGCAAACGGAATCAAGGCATATGTGTTTGAATCTCTTAGACCAACACCAGAGCTTTCCTTTGCAGTAAGAGAACTTAAATGTATCGCAGGTATCAATATTACAGCCAGCCACAATCCACCAGAATACAATGGTTACAAAGTATATTGGGAGGACGGCGCACAAATTACACCACCACATGATGGCGGTATAATGTCAGAAGTTAAAGCTGTTACAGATTATGCTACAGTTAAAACTATGGAAAAATCAGATGCGGTTGCCAATGGACTTTATGAAGTTATTGGCGAGGCTATTGATGATAAATATGTGGCAGAGCTTAAGAAACAAGTTAAGAGACCAGAAGCAATTTCGGCAGAAGCAAAAGCACTTAAGATTGTTTACACACCTCTTCACGGAACAGGTAACATCCCTGCAAGAAGAGTTTTAAAAGAGCTTGGTTTTGAAAATGTATATGTAGTTGCAGAGCAAGAACTTCCAGATGGAGAATTCCCTACAGTATCATATCCAAACCCAGAAGCTGCAGAAGCATTTGAACTTGCACTCAAGCTTGCACGTGAAGTAGATGCAGATTTAGTTCTTGCAACAGATCCAGATGCAGATAGACTCGGAGTTTACGTTAAGGATACAAAGAGTGGCGAATATATCACCCTTACAGGCAATATGTCAGGCTGTTTACTTGCAGAGTATGAATTAAGCCAGATTAAAGAGTTAAGCGGTATACCAGAAGATGGTGCACTTATTAAGACTATTGTTACTACAAATATGGCAGATGCCATTGCTAAATCATATAATGTTAAATTAATTGAAGTTCTTACAGGATTTAAATTTATAGGTCAGCAGATTTTAGGATTTGAGCAGTCTGGTAAGTGTACATACTTATTTGGATTTGAAGAAAGTTACGGATGTCTTATTGGTACTCACGCAAGAGATAAAGATGCTATTGTAGCAACTATGGCACTTTGTGAGGCAGCAGCATATTACAAGACAAAGAACATGACTTTATGGGATGCTATGATTGCTATGTATGACAAGTATGGCTACTACAAGGATGATGTAAAGGCTATCACATTAAAGGGTATTGAAGGATTACAGAAAATTCAAGACATTTTAAATACACTTAGAACAAACACACCTACAAAGATTGGCAAGTACGCTGTAACTTCAGTTAGAGATTACAAACTTGATACTATTGTAGATATGGCGACTAAAGAGACAAAACCAACAGGACTTCCTTCATCAAATGTTCTTTACTTTGATCTTGAAGATGATGCTTGGTTATGCGTTAGACCATCAGGTACAGAACCAAAGGTTAAGTTCTATTATGGAATTAAGGGAACTTCCCTTGAAGATGCTAATAAATTATCAGCAGAATTAGGAGAGGAAGTTTTATCTCTTATTAATTCTATGCTCTAGACACGGGAATCGGAGGTACAGTTATGGCAGAAGTTGAATACAAGTGGTTTGACAGAAAGAGAACAATATTCGGATTACCATTATCATTTACAAAGTACGCAACAACAGAAGAAAAATTGATAATTAAAACTGGATTTTTTTCAACAAAAGAAGAAGAAGTAAGGTTATATAGAATTATGGACGTAACCCTCAATCGTTCCTTCAGCGAAAGAATATTTAAACTTGGAACTATACATATTGTATCTTCAGATAAATCAACTCCAGAGTTTGATATTAAGAGAATAAAAAACTCTGCTAAAGTTAAAGAGCTTATGTCTGATTTAGTAGAGGCTTCAAGAAAGAAGAATAGAGTATCAGCTCGTGAATTTATGTCATATGATGTATCAGATGATATAGATGACGATGAAATAAACTAGGAAGTAGATAGGGAGTGCAACATCGTTGCATTCCCTATTTTGTATGTGGTGGTGTGTATTTCTGCTAGATTTTAGATAGTGTCACATTGAATTGGGGAAAAATACGGAGAAAGTCGGGGAAAGAGCTAAGAAATATCCGTAGTTTGCCTCGAAACCATGAGGAATGTAGAAGATATTTCTAAAAAAGACCGTTTAATTTGATATGTTCCTGCCAAGTAGTCAGGTCAATTATCATAACGAAACGGTCTAGAATTATCTTATTCAGCTTTTGTAGTACTTTCTTCTTCAAACTCACCTGTATAATGGAAAGTAGAAATAATATCTTTTCCTATAGATGAATTGGTTTCATATTCTTCATTGTATGCCACAAATGTTAGTCCCATATACATTCCATCACAGTTGAGGATGTACTGGTCGCCATAAAAGAAGTTAGTTCCATTAGAAATATTGTAGTGGATTACAAAACCCTCGCGTCCATCTATGGTAACATCACCGATAGAATCAAGATTGTAACCTTCAGTTGAAGAATAAAGAGTAGCGAGGTCATTCTTGTATGATTCGATGCTTGTGTTTGGGGCTGCTGCTTCAGAGAGAATAGTAATATTTGTGTAAGTCTCTGGAAGTCTGTAAGCATCAATGCCTGTGGTATCAGCTTTTGTCCAATTGGAAGGAATAGTAATGGTATAACCATTGCCAGTGATGGTGGTTCCATCAATAGCGGCTGGGGTTAAAGTCTCAGATGCCACGGTTTCGTACTCAGGAGTAGCCTTTTCATCGGAGGGATTCTCGGAATCAGCTCCGGTGGTTGTAGCTCCCTCAGCGGTAGTCGTAGTTTCTTCTTTGGCCTCGTCTTCACATGCTACAAAAAAGCAAGATGCAATAAGGGCCAAACCTAAAATATATAATTTTTTACGCATTGTATGTCTCCTAAACGCGCCCGACTGCTGGTGCAGATGTTGTTTTAAGGGCATTTCAACTAATCAATAATAACAAAACCCCAATAAAAAGTCAATTTCTGAAATGCATTCCCTAATAGATGTATGAAATATATTCATTAATGGCATATATCCTAAATATATTATATTAATGAACATAAGAGTGGACCCTT
>JAAYNM010000006.1 GCA_012520815.1 Clostridiales bacterium | reverse complement strand
TACCCTAGCATATTGAATAAATTGTAAAACGGTGCTATATTAGATATATATACAAGTTAATTTATATCGGAGGGATAGACTAGATGGAGAAAGAAAAGAAGGTAATCAAGAAAGCTGGCGGAGTAAATATTATTCATTCTATCAGTACAAAAATTATTGTCACAATTATTTGTTCGGTTTTAGTTGCAGTTTTGATTTGTATGTTTACAGTAATACCAAGTAGCAAATCATCACTAGAAGCGTCAACGAAGTCTTATATGCTGAATATGGCATCGAACGAACGTACAATTTTAGACTATGCATTTGGTGAAAAGGTTGTAACGGCAGAAGAATATGCAGAAGTTCTATCTAATGTAAAAGTGGATGGGGTTGATAGTTCATATGCATATTTGGTAGGTGCCGATGGCATTATGAAATATCACCCAACACCTGACAAGATTGGTTCTGCAGTTGAGAATGCAGTAGTCACAGGATTAGTAGCAGAAATAAAAGCTGGAAATATTCCAGAAGATAATGTAATCACTTATGAATTTAAGGGGGTTTGGAAGTATGCAAGCTACGCAATTACAAAAAACAAGGATATTCTAGTTGTTACTGCTGACGAAGCAGAAGTTATGAAACCAATCAATAATGTAATAAAAACAGCAACAACTGTATCTGTATTTGTTATTGTGTTGATTGGAGTGGTAGGATTTATAATAGGTTCAATCATAGTAAGTCCAATCAAGAAGACAATTGAGATTATAAGTAATACTGCAGAGTTTAATTTTAAACATAATCCTAATAATGACATTCTGTGTAAGCGTAAAGATGAGACTGGAGAGATGGCAAGAGCAGTTCGAGTTATGCGCAGAAGTCTTAGAGATATGGTTGGAAGGATTGATAATGCTAAAGTAAGCATTGGTTCAAGTGTTACTCAGTTGCAGCAAGTAATTGATGTTGTAAATCAGATGTGTACAGATAATTCAGCTACGACCGAAGAATTAGCAGCTGGTATGGAAGAAACAGCAGCAACAACAGAGACTATTTTTGGAAACATTGGTAATATCAAAAAGGGAGCAAAAGATATTAATCAACTTTCAATAGATGGTGAAAAAATGTCCAAAGAGGTTATGAGCAGAGCGATCAATTTAAGAGATACAACGGTTCAGGCAAGTGATAGAACAAAAGATATTTACAATACAGTTAAAGTAAAAGCAGAAAAAGCAATTGCAGATTCAAAAGCAGTTGAGAAGATTAATGTATTGACGGAAGCAATTATGTCAATTTCTTCTCAAACAAGTTTGCTTGCGTTAAATGCAAGTATTGAGGCGGCAAGAGCGGGAGAAGCAGGGAGAGGATTTGCTGTTGTTGCTACTGAAATCGGTAAATTAGCAGTGCAAACATCGAAAGAGGTTGAAAACATTAATGAGGTTGTTTCGGAAGTAAACCAAGCGGTTGAGAATATATCCGTATGTTTAGAGGATACAGCAGGATTTTTAGGAACAACTGTTTTAGAGGATTATGATGAGTTTAAGAAGGTTGGCGATCAGTATAACGACGATGCGAGTGAATTCAGAAATAGTATGAATGGGATACATGATTCAATTGCAATGTTAACAGACTCAATTTCTGTTATTGTAGATGCGCTTGAAGGTATCAATGAGACAATTGGTGAGTCTACTATGGGTGTTACTGATATCGCGGCAAAGACAGCTGATATGGTTGGAAAATCGAGTGAATCAGATGATCTTGCTAGGGAGAGCATCGCTAGTACAAAAGAATTGGAAGAAATCGTAAATAAATTTATTTTATCCTAATAAATAGGAAGAATAAGACTTAAATAAAGGAATAGAGAGACATTATTTGTGTGAAACAAGTAGTGTCTTTTTATTTGAATAGAAATTTCTAGGAACATTCTTTTATGTAAAGGATACAACAAGCTAATGGGCGTTACTGGATTAAAAATAACCACTTACCCCCCCAATACTTACCACTAACCGAGAAGCTATTTACAGGAAGATTTTAATTGTTATAATATCGTGGCATTCACGTTTACTTTCAATTAGGCAGTTTCCATTATCCAATTGAGATACAATACAACACATATTATGACAGACAGCTTAATAACTGGCTGCATAAGTATATTTACAAGAAAAATTACAAGAATATGATTGGATGCACGTTGCGAAAAGCTTACGAATCTGGTAAAATCAGAACAGAACAAGAATTTAAGGAGGTGTTGCATCATGTGTTATCTGATTGCAAAGAAATTTAATGATGTTGGCTGTCTGGCATTGCAAACCAATCATGGTCAGCATCTGGTAGATTTCAAGAAGAAATTAATTACAGAGATTGGCACTGATAAAGTTCAGTTAATTACTATTAGCCGACCTTCTGCATTTGGTGAATATGAGCCTTATTCATTTGTAGATACCGAGCAGGAGTTTGAGCAAGAAGTACGAAAATTAGGATAATGGCAATGATATACAGATTTTAATTCCCCCGAATTCGGGGGAATTATTTTTTCATAAAAACAGTTCCGATTTACCCACTAGATTTCTCCTATTAGTGAAAGGACAAGAAATACCCTCAAGGCAGAGCCACCAGCTCTGTCTTTTTTTTACGCGAGTAGCGATGAAAATGCCATGCTCGCATGAGCATTTGAGGAGCACCGCGATAACTTTAGAAACTTGTTTCTAAAGTCTTGTCCTAAAACTAATAATTTTTTGCACATTCCGGCTCTCTCGTGGTACAATGAATTCACAGATGAGTCGGTTGTCTGAAAGGAGATTCTTATGAATAAACAACCGACACAGCAGAAAATAACTGCTCTCTATGAAAGACTATCTCGTGATGATGAATTATCAGGAGACAGCAACAGCATTATC
>JAAYNM010000049.1 GCA_012520815.1 Clostridiales bacterium | reverse complement strand
TTAGTTGCTTTGTTTTATTTTTAATGTTTTCAAAAATTGATGCACCAATTTTTGAAACACAAAATAGTAATTATTACTGATTTAATATAACATGACTTTATTTGTCTGTCAATAAAATAATTCAAAAAGTTCTATTATTTTCCAATGAATAAAAATACCGCATCACCTAACTGTTATATGAGTAGTATGAAATACTTTGTCATAAAATAATTGGTGTGCGGTATAGTAATATTTTTGAATTTATTTGTGTTACTATTAGGCTTGTATTAAGTAATTAGTGAGATGTTTGGAGATTGGATTTACCAAGACAAGTTTTACATACACCATAGAAAATAGAAGTTTGACATTCTATTTTTCCTTCAAATTCTCTTTGAGCAATGGATTTAATGTCTTTCATACTTTTTTGCCCAATCTCAATGTCTAAGACGCCTTTGCATTCTCTACAGAAGAAATGGCAATGCTCATGGGTGAATCCATCGAAATGAGCGCGATTATCTTCTAGGGAAATTCTAAGTATTTGACCTGTTTCACTTAGTAGATTAAGATTACGATATACGGTACCCATACTAATATTAGGATACTCTTCTCGTATATTATTATAAATTACTTCAGCAGTAGGATGATCTTTTCTTGTTTGAAGAAAGTTTATAATTGCTTCACGTTGTCTGCTGTACTTTATGGTTTTCATTTGTTTTCCTCCATTATAAGGGTTGTTAAAACGAATCAAAATAAGAATCATTACTGATAAAAGGTAATGTATCATAAACGTATAATGATGTCTACCTTTTTCAAAAAAATTGCTACTTCTAAGAAATTTAGAAAATGTTAAAAATATGTTTAAAAAAATCTTTACCAATCTATAACTTTTAAAACACCTTGATATGTGGTAGACTTAAAGAAATTGTGGAAAAATAATATGCATAAGCATGTTTAAAAATAGGAGGCAATATGAGAAAAACAAAAATTGTGTGTACATTAGGACCAGCAACAGACAAGGAAGGAATTCTTGAAGCATTAATAAATGAAGGCTTAGATGTGGCAAGATTTAATTTTTCACATGGAGAGCGTGAGGATCATAGACGAAGATTTAACCAGATTGCAGCATTGCGCGAAAAGACAGGTAAATACACAGCTATATTATTAGATACAAAAGGGCCAGAAGTGAGAGTTAAGCAATTTGCAGAGGGTAAAGTAGAACTTGCAGAGGGCGATATTTTCACATTGACAACTAGAGATGTTATTGGAACGAAGGAGTGCGTGGCAGTTACTTATAAAGAATTTCCTAACGTAATTAAATCGGGCAGCGTTATTTTAATAGATGATGGATTGATTCGTTTAAAAGTAAAAGAAGTTATAGGCGAAGATATAAAGTGTGAAGTAATAGCTGGGGGTACGGTATCGAACCATAAAGGTATTAATATTCCAAATGTAGATCTAAAGATGCCATATATTAGTGAAAAGGATAAATCAGATTTACTATTTGGTATAGAAATGGGATTTGATTTTGTTGCTGCATCATTTGTTAGAAGTGCTGACGATGTTAGGGAAGTGAGAGCATTACTCAGTGTAAATGGTGGTGCTAATATTAATATTATTTCTAAAATTGAAAATGCACAAGGTGTTGAAAACATAGATGAGATTATTGCAGAATCCGATTGTATTATGGTGGCAAGAGGAGATATGGGTGTTGAGATTCCGGCAGAAGAAGTTCCAGCTATCCAAAAGATGATTATCAAGAAGGTAAATAATGCTGGAAAGCAGGTTATTACAGCTACACAGATGTTGGATTCGATGATGAACAATCCTGTACCAACCAGAGCAGAGGTAGCGGATGTTGCCAATGCAATTTATGATGGAACAAGTGCTATTATGTTATCAGGAGAAACAGCGGCAGGTAAATATCCAATAGAATCAGTAAAGATGATGTCTAAGATTGCCATAAAAACAGAAGAAGATATTGATTATAAAAAGAGATTCTTCCAGTCAGAAAGAGCGGACAGACCAGATGTAACTGATGCTATTTCTCACGCTACAGTTACTACATCCTATGATTTAGATGCAAAAGCGATTGTAACCGTTACAAAGTCAGGAAGAACTGCAAAAAATATTTCAAAATATCGCCCAGATTGTGAGGTTATAGGTTGTGCAACTACTGAAAATGTATGCAGACAGCTTAATATGTCTTGGGGTGTAACACCAGTTCTTCTATCAGAGATGTCAGATGCAGACGATCTTTTAACAAAGGCAGTTAAGAGAAGCAAACATATGGGACTTGTAGATGTTGGAGATTTAGTGGTAATTACAGCCGGAGTTCCTGTAGGTGTTTCAGGAAATACCAATATGATAAAAGTTGAAACTGTAGAGTAAATATAAGAATTTATATAGAACATTTATATAGCATTGTTATAACAGAATCATAGCAAGATATGATATTGTTATAACAATTTCTATACAAGAAAAGTATTACAAGAAAAGTATTACAAGGAATGTATCACAAGAAAAGTCTAGCAAGAAAAGTATTGCAGTAAAGATACTACAAGAAAGATATCGTGGGAAAGAGAGTCTGTCATGAGTGAAAACATAAATCCTGTGCCAATTGAGCAGTTAAAAACTCAGCTTAATGAATGTGTGGAAATCTGTAATGAAATCGAAAAAGCGGGTATTATTAAGCAAAAATTAAAGAAAACTCTGGCTGAAAATTTAAAATTTGAAATATTAAAATATGTAATATATATGTCCGCACTTGACGGTGTATTCATGGATGATGAACTAAAATTCTTGGATGAGGTGTTAGGATTTAAGATGTCACGGGTTCAGATAGTTTCTTTTAAATATGAAAATCACTTAAATACTACTGATTTTGAAAAAGAGATACCATTTGTATTCAAGTGCTTTGTTTTAGCTGATGTAGGTAAAAAGATAAAAAATAGTATATATGAAGGAAAGCGTGCCAAGATACTTATCCAGCTTTATAGAGAGATGGGATGTACATACATTTCTTACAACAATATTGTGGGTGAAGCAGAAGTAGAATGTATGACAAAATACTGCAATATGTTGAATTCATATATAGGCGAGTTTGGATTATCAAGAAATGAGTATGATACGAAACAGGTATCTACATATGAAAATGAGGAAGTGGATGTAACGGTATTGCTAGAGGAGATTAATTCTCTTATTGGTTTGCACCAAGTAAAGCAAGATATAAATAGTATTGTTAATTTGCTTAAGATTCAAAAAATCCGTGAAGAGAGAGGCATGAAAGGACCAAGTGTATCTAAGCATATGGTGTTTTCAGGAAATCCTGGAACTGGAAAGACAACTATAGCAAGAAAATTGGCAAAGTTGTATTATGCTCTTGGATTTTTATCTAAGGGACAGCTTATTGAGGTTGATAGATCTGGATTGGTTAGTGGCTATATCGGGCAGACGGCCATTAAGGTTAGAGAGGTTGTGGATCAAGCCCTAGGGGGGATATTGTTTATTGATGAAGCTTATACTCTTACTTCTGGGAAAGGAGAGGGAGATTTTGGACAAGAAGCTGTGGACACATTGCTTAAGGCAATGGAGGATAATAGAGATGACCTTATAGTCATTGTTGCAGGATATCCAGATCTTATGGAGGAATTTCTTAGCTCAAATCCTGGACTTAGAAGTAGATTTAATAAATTTATTTTCTTTGAAGATTATACACCTACTGAACAACTTGATATTTTAAAAGGAATGTGTAAATCTCAGGAATATATACTTTCCAATGAAGCAGAAGGGATGGCGTTGACACATTTTAGTGAATCGTATGAGCATAGAGGAGAAAACTATGCAAATGCCAGAGATGTAAGAAACTATTTTGAGAAAGCCCTTTCTAACCAGGCGGGTAGATTAGTAGAGATGCAAAAGGAAAATATTACTATTGATGATGATACATTAAAAACTCTTGCAAAAGAAGATATGCAAATGTGAGGATATGGTGAAATATTTATGAATTGTAATTCGTAAGTATTTCTTTTTAAATGAAAATATGTTATAACAAACTAGCGTGGTTTTATACGAGAATAAGCAGTAGGAAGGATATTTTATGAAAAAGAAATTTTTAGCAGTAGCTCTTTGTATGTGTACAGTTTTCTCAATGACTGGCTGTGGAGAAGATACTGAGGAGCAAACAACAGTTGCAGAATCAGAAGAAGTCGTGTTTGGTGATGGAGAAATTACCCTCGGTGAGTACTTAGGTCTTACAGCATATGAGGATGATGTTAAAGTAACAGATACTGCCTTAGAGTCAACAGTAGATTACATTTTAAATATGGATGCTACTACCGAGTATGTTGAAGAGGGCACAGTTGAAGAAGGAATGAAAATTAAAGTTTCATATAAAGGAACAGTAGATGGAAAAGAATTCGCAGGTGGAACATCTGAAGGAACAGTTATTTCTATGAGTGATACAGGATTTAGTGTTAAAGGATTCGTAGATGCTCTTATTGGACATTCTGTAGGTGAGACCGTTGAGATGGATTTGACATTGCCAGAAGATTTTGCAACAACAGATGTTGCTGGAAAAGCTGTTCATTATTCAGCAACTATTAAGTCCATAGTAGTTACAGTTGTTCCAGAATTAAATGACGAGTTTGTATCAACAAATTATGGACCATTAGGTTTTACAACTGTTAGTGAATTTTATGAATATGTAAAAAGTACAATGTACACAAACAATGTATATTCAGCTATTTGGGATAGTGTACTAGATAATGCAGTTGTTAAGAGTTACAATAAAGAAGAATATGATGATTATTACAAATATGTAAGCGAAGGTCAGGAAGCATACATTTACAATTATTACGGATACAATCTTGATGAGTATCTTTCTCTTACAAGTATGACTAGAGATGAGTGGAATGCTGATATGAAGAACAAAACATTAAAATATCTAAAAGAAGATATGGTTATTGCAGCTATAGCGGAAGCAGAGTCAATTGAAGTAACTGAAGAAGATTACAACCGTATTATGTTTGAGTTTGCCAAGAATTATGGATATGATACAGTAGAAGAATTTACAACAGCATATACGGATACTACAGAAGAAGAATTTAAGACTGCAGTATTAACATACAAGGTTCAGGAATTTGTAGCTAAGGGTGCAAAGGTTGTTGAAGGTTCTGCTACGACACCTGCTGAGGAAACAACAGAAAATGATACAACAACCCCTGCAGCAGAGTAAGATTAGTAAACTGGGTAAAATAGAAATTTAAAGACATATTCTATTTAAAATATGAATGAAAATACTAAGAATATTTATAAAGTCACCACTGAGATTCCAGATTCAGTGGTGATTTTTTCGAAGATTTTTGCTTGATTAGTAAATAAAAATTGTCTATACTAGTGATGACTTTGCGCAAAAGAAAGGGTGATTTTATGGTTCCATTACTTGCTAAGATGGCAGTGGAAAGAAAATGTGATTTTGAACATGTTATTTTATTAGGAAATTATGAACTGTCCTATGCTCTTGGACGGATATCCAAGGAGTTTGGAATTTCCAGAAGGGATTCTATGGAAAGTGTAGGGGCTCTGCGTGAGGAAATCTTAGAATCTATAGGTAATCGAACTACGGAGGATGAAAGGATGGCAAGACTTCTTCGGGTTATTAAGGAAATGGATAAGTACACTGACGATTACGATGATCAGATGTATGAATTATATGTTATGGGCTTTGAATAGAATGAGCTGTATTATTCTGTGCGTGGACACATAAAATTATCGAGAAAGAGAAAGAACAAAAAAGAATAATTAGAAATCAAAAAAGTATAGCAAAGCAGTAGCACAAGCTAGAAATTTTTGCATAGCACAAGAATCTTTGCAACGAATATGTTCCAAGTCATGAGAGAATTTGCTTTGCTGACAGCATTGTCAGCAATTTTTTGTAATTCCTCTGGACTATTAAGCAAAGATTCGACAATTGAAGGTAATTCGTCTATTTTCTTTAGGTCAAAGAATGTTATGTTGTACCTATCCTTGAAATATATATCTAAATATTTGCTATGATCTGTCAAACAAACGCTGCCATTTGAAATGGAGTTAAAAACTCTGTCGTGGCAGCCTTCTTTGAACCAAGGCATAACATTCAAAGATATCTTGGAATCGGCAATAGCTTCATGGCATCCGCTAGAGCTAGTAGAACCATGAATTATAAGATTTTGTGGGTTCTTGCATTTTAGTAGATCCCATCCATTGCCAAATAAATGAACAGGAATGCCAGAATCTGCAATAGTTGAAACAGCTAAGCCACGAAAATGAAATCTTATATATAAGTCAATAAATATCATTCCTGCCATGGCAGATGCCAAATCATTGTCTGATACATTTCCTAGTTCCTTTTTAATAGATGACTCCAGCGCAGTACTTAAGTTTGTGTCGGGTGAGGCTAAAAGTTCATCTATTATTGAATAGTAGAAGGACTTGTAGTCATTATCTAATCCAGTAAGGTGATGCTCTAACTTAGTGGGAGGTGTATAGTTTCCAGTGAAAACAATATCGATAGGGCGGTTCTGGATTTTCTTAGGATGCAAAGAATGCTCTATATAAGATGTACCAGGAAGTGGCATAGTATATCTGTGTTTAATGTGTGGATAAAATCTGCGAGAATAGCGTTCATGTTCGGGGTCAATAAATATTTCTATGTATTTTTTCGGACATAAATTCATTACCTTGTGATAGTAAAGGGGGTGATCAACGATAATATCAATACATTTAATTTCGAATTCATCGAAAAACAAAATTCCCTGCTTATCAGTAAGATAATCTTCACCTGACAAGCCCATATGATTAAAAGTAATAAGAATAGGCACGGAGGAAGACTGATTGCAGTAATCCACCATGCCACTTAATGAATATATAGGTGAGTCCATTTTAAAGATAAAAATATCGTGTCCTTGGTTAATCAGCTCTTCGCCGATTTTGTTAGAAAAAAAGGTAAGAGTCTCAACAGGGCCATTTATTAGTATAAAATTCATAAGTTCTCTCTAATTGTGATAAGTGTTATTTTGTTCCGAAAATTCTGTCACCAGCATCACCAAGACCTGGACAAATGTAGGCATCTTCATTTAAACATCTATCAAGGTGACCAACATAAATTTGAATATCAGGATGAGCTTCGTGAAGTTTTTTAAGCCCCTCTGGAGCGGCAATAATACACATAAATTTAATGTTCTTTCCACCATGCTGCTTAATAAAATCTACAGCCTCAGCTCCGGAACCGCCAGTTGCCAGCATAGGATCAACTACAACAATAGTTCTCTGATCAATAGGTTCAGGTAACTTGCAATAATATTCATGTGGTTCATGTGTCTTTGGATCACGATAGAGACCGATATGACCTACTTTTGCCGATGGAACAAGTGCGAGAATACCATTAACCATTCCAAGTCCAGCACGGAGGATAGGTACAATAGCCATCTTCTTTCCTGCAATCATAGGGGTCATGCAAGTTTCGATAGGTGTTTTAATCTCAACATCCTCAGTAGGGAGATCCCTTAAGGCCTCATATCCCATAAGAACAGCGATTTCTTCTATAAGCGCTCTGAATTCATTTGTTCCAGTGTTCTCGTTCCTTAAAATTGATATTTTGTGCTGAATAAGTGGGTGATCCAGTACAAAGACATTATCCATTTTTTCCATAGTAGCCTCCATAATTTTTATTATATAAATTGTATTTTAATTTATTAAAGAAGTCAATAAGGACTCCTTTATATTTTAATATATTTTATTGCTAAATTACCTTGTAAAATCTTTAGAAAAAAATTATAATTTATTTAGAAAACTTAAGGAGGATATTCTATTATGAATAATCAGAAAGAAACAGTTACGGATGCTAGACAATTAGGCATTCCTAAGATGTTGCTATTAGGACTACAGCATATGTTTGCTATGTTTGGAGCTACAATTCTTGTCCCTATCTTGGTGGATGGATATTTTCAGGGAGAGGGTCTTTCGGTTCAAGTTACGTTGATTTGTGCTGGTTTAGGAACATTATTTTTCCATATATGCACAAAACTACAAGTGCCAGCATTTCTTGGCTCTTCATTTGCATTTTTGGGAGGATTTGCAACAGTAGCAAATTTAGACACCGGAATATTTAAAGACATGAGTATGGGCGAAAAACTTCCATATGCGTGCGGTGGTATTGTTGTAGCAGGATTGCTTTATCTTGTATTAGCGTTATTAGTAAAACTTATCGGTGTACAAAAGGCAATGAGATATTTACCACCAGTTGTAACTGGACCTATTATTATATGTATAGGACTTACCCTTGCGCCTTCGGCTGTATCCAACGCTTCAACCAACTGGATAATAGCCATTATTGCACTAGCGACTATAATCATTTTCAATGTCTGGGGAAAAGGAATGTTCAAGATTATTCCTATTTTGATGGGAGTGGTTATTTCATATATTGCAGCTGTTATAATGAATGCTTGTGGGCTTCATAATGCAGATGGAAGTGAAATATTGAATTTTACAGAAGTTACAAAGGCAAGTTGGGTAGGACTTCCTCCTTTTCAAATTTGTAAGTTTAATATTTCTGCTATTCTTGTTATGGCACCTATCGCTTTAGCTACTATGATGGAGCATATTGGAGATATTTCAGCAATTTCAGCTACAACAGGAAAGAACTTCATTAAGAATCCAGGATTACATAGAACACTTATCGGAGATGGTATTGCCACTTCACTTTCAGCCCTTGTAGGTGGACCTGCTAACACTACATATGGCGAAAATACTGGAGTTCTTGAACTTAGTAAAGTTCATGACCCTAGGGTTATTCGACTTGCAGCATTATTTGCAGTAGTACTTGGATTTATACCTAAGGTAGCAGAGGTTATAGGCTCTATACCTGCATCTATTATTGGCGGCGTTAGCTTTATACTTTATGGAATGATTTCTGCCATTGGCGTTCGTAATGTTGTAGAAAATAAAGTTGATTTGACAAAATCTAGAAATCTTATTATCGCAGCAGTTATTTTAGTATGTGGATTAGGTTTCTCAGAGGGTATCACATTTGATATAGGAAACACACCTATTACATTAACTGGTCTTGCAATTGCAGCAATTGTAGGTATTGCATTAAATGCTATTTTACCAGGAAAAGATTACGTTTTTGATGAAACGGAAGAAAGCAATGTAGAAGATTCTGACACAGAGAATTAATATGTTTCAATATGTTAAATAAGTCTATGGTTTAATTTAAAATTTGCTTGAAAATGCTTTCTGTATAGAATATAATTAGTTAATCGTATTTTGTGAAAACAATATATTATTAATAAAAAAATTAGAATAACAAGAACAAAAGAATTAAGAAATTTAGATAAACTAAAAGATATGAAAAGGTGGAAAAAAATGGAAAAGAAAAGAGGAAGCTTTTCGGGCGGATTAGGTTTTGTGTTGGCGGCAGCTGGAAGTGCAGTAGGATTAGGTAATTTATGGAGATTTCCTTACTTAGCAGCACAATATGGTGGTGGTATTTTTATTTTAGTGTACATTATTCTTGCATTGACATTTGGATTTGCATTATTGACTACAGAGATTGCCATAGGAAGAAAAACTGGCAGCAGTCATATTTTGGCCTACGGAAAACTTGATAAAAGATTTGGATTTTTGGGTTATCTTGCAGCCATTGTTCCGGTAATAATTTTGCCATATTATAGTGTTATCGGTGGTTGGATTATCAAGTATGTTACTATATTTGTTACGGGAACACAGGCAGAAGTCGCAAATAACAGTTACTTTGGAAGCTTTATTGGTGACACGTTTTCACCATTATTTTTCTTTATGATATTCTTGGGTTTGACTATGCTAATTGTAATTGGTGGTGTAGAAAAAAGTATTGAAAAGATAAGTAAGATTTTAATGCCGATACTGTTAGTTCTTATGGTTGGGGTATCTATATATGTACTTACGCTCCCTGGTTCTATGGAGGGTGTTAAGTTTTATTTGTTACCAGATTTTTCAAAGTTTTCATTAATAACAGTTTGTGCTGCTATGGGACAATTATTTTATTCTTTGAGTATTGCTATGGGTATTATGATTACTTATGGTTCATACACTCACAAGGATATGAATTTATCTAGGTCCGTTGTTCACATTGAAATTTTTGATACAATAGTAGCTCTGTTTGCTGGATTTATGGTTATTCCTGCTGTATATATGTTTAACGGCGAAGCAGGAACTACGGCGTCTGGTCCTGGACTTATGTTCCAATCATTGCCATCAGTTTTTAATCAAATGGCTGGAGGAAGAATTATAGGACTTGCATTCTTTATCTTAGTGGCGCTTGCAGCACTTACTAGTTCGGTATCAGTTATGGAAGCTATAGTTTCATCAATTATGGACAAGTTAAAGATCTCTAGAGGAAAAGCGTGTGCAATAGTAGTTATTGTAAGTTTAGCGCTTGGAATTCCGTCATCACTTGGCAATGGTGTTTGGTCAAATATTACGATTTTGGGAATGGATTTCCTTACATTTTTCGATTACCTAAGTAATTATGTAATTATGCCTATTGTAGCATTGCTCACATGTATTTTAATCGGATGGTTTGTAGGAACAAAGGTTATAAAAGATGAGGTAACAAGAAATGGTGAAAAATTTAGAAGACAAGCGGTGTTGGATGTAATGATAAAATACATTGCACCTGTTCTATTGCTTATTATCCTCATATTTTATTCATTAGTACAATTTGGCCTAATAAGTATGTAGGTAACAGTATGTAAATAAGAGTAAAAGAAAAGAGAGGTCTTACCTTTTGCATTAGAAGGCAAGGATGTGGTAGCTAAAGCACAAACCTGATAAAGCGATGATATTTTGCGGAACCAGAGAGATGACGGATGTTTTGTGCAGAAAACTGGGTCGAGACAGGAGAAGATGTGGTATGCTCCACGGTGAAATTGATCAAAAAGATAGAATAAGGACTATTGACAGTTTTAGAAGTGGAGAAACCCGTTTTCTTGTGGCTACAGATGTGGCAGCTAGAGGAATTGATGTGGATAATCTTACTCATGTTTTTAACTATGATTTCCCTACAAAGAAGGAAACCTATGTGCATAGAATTGGCAGAAAGTGTTGATTTTAATAAAACCATTATGAGATTGTCTTTTTCTGGTGGAAAAAAATCAAAAATGCGTTCTGGAGATATTGTAGGGGCAGTGTGTAGCATTGGAAAAACTTTTTTTGCAAAAACACTTGACAGAATTATAAAAGAATGATAGTATCACGTTATATTTTTGAATCAAGATTTAGATTTCACATGTTTTTGTAAGTCATTTTCTTAGATTGAATGATTTACAAAAATATGTGATTTTTATTTTCCAAGTTTTCCAAAAATAAAAAAAATTAGGAGGTATCTTTCACATGAATAAAGGTACAGTAAAATGGTTTAACGCTCAAAAAGGATATGGTTTCATTACTAACGACGAAGGTGGAGAAGATGTATTCGTACATTTTTCAGGCATCGCATCTAACGGCTTCAAGTCTTTAGAAGAAGGTCAGAAAGTAACATTTGAAATCACAAACGGACAGCGCGGTTTACAGGCAGAAAATGTTTGTTTAGCATAGTTTAAACTGATTTCTATAATGCCGATATACAGTCCCCTTGGATTGTGTATCGGTATTTTTTTGCAATATTTCTAAAAATACACCCTAAAAGTGGGTATATTCCTCGATAATAAGGATGTACTATAGTGGTGAGTGATTGAAAAAAATATATTCTATAGAGATATATTGAAAAGAGAAATAATCCTTTAAACAGTTAATGTTTAGAGGATTTGTTTCTTATGAAAACAATTCAACTAGTCGGAAATAGCTTGATATGGTATAGTCATAGGAATATAAAGAGATGTGAAACTTATCGACTACTGATAAGATCTAATTTTGATGTTAGGAAAGGACCGCGAAATGAAAGAGCGTAAATTTTATAAGAGGATAATGATAGCAATGTGTACTTTATTCATTATTCTTGTTATTTCGACTACCGCTTTTGGCATATACATATATAAATTTAATAATACTCTCAGACATTACGACTCAGGGCAGGAAAATGATGCATTCGACATAACCATAGCCCCTAGAACAGGGCAAACAGATTCTTGGACCAAAATTATCGAGGAGGCAGGAAAAACAGTTGATTATAAAGGTAGAATCTATGATGTAACTATTAATAACACTGGCGAATGTAATATTTCTGAATGGAATTTAAGAATAGATATTACACAGGATGTATATATAAATAATGCTTGGTGTGGCAAAGTGGAGATTCACCAAAATGTAAATGGTGAAGAAGTGGTACAGACAATAGACCTTAGGAATTATGATGCTGCGGATTTAGAAATTGAATATTCAATTGTAGACCCAGATTTATTGATTCCCCTTCAAGCGGGTGATTATATTATTTATCATCCTGATTTTGCATCTGATGAATACCCTATATCTCAAGGCGACTCGGAAAAAATCACTCAGGTGGTATTTGGTATTATTTTCTATGACAAGAGTGTTACCCCGATTGAATATAATGATTATCATATGAATTATTATTTGCAGATCATTTACATAAAGAATCCGATTTTTATTATTTTATGTGTAGGAAATATTATGTGGATTGTTTGTCTGATAGTATTTTCGGCTGTCGGTATGAATATGAAAAAAGCCAATGTTCGTTTTAGACAGGATGATCATATTATAAAGGAATCCATTGGTGTATTCACACGATTTTTCGAAGCGAAAGATACATATACAAATGGTCATTCACAAAGGGTAGCGATGTATTCGAAGATGATAGCACAGAAGATAGGGTGCACAGAGGATGAAATAAGAAATATTTATTATATTGCATTGATGCATGACTGTGGAAAATGCTATATTCCAGATGGGATATTAAAAAAACCTGGCAAGCTGGATGCGGATGAATATGAGATTATAAAGAACCATACTGTTAAAGGTGCAGAGATGATAGAAAACTTTAACTCCATTGAGAATATCAGAGAGGGTGTTTTATATCATCATGAAAGATATGACGGAGGAGGATATCCCAGCGGACTCAAGGGAGAAAAAATCCCTATAGTGGCAAGAATTATATGTATAGCAGATTCCTTTGATGCTATGAATAGCCGAAGGTGCTACCGAGATGTGATGTCAAAGGATTATATTATTTCGGAAATAAAAAATAACTGTGGCAAGCAGTTTGATCCTGAATTAGTTGAGAAATTTATGGAATTAATTGAAGAGAACAGAATAGAATTTAGCAAAATGCAATAATTTAAAACTAAATGTCAAACCCTGAACTTTAAAGTTATATATTTTTGTTTAAAGGCATAGATTATATAAACAAGTATAAAGAGCCTATGGAAAGAGATTTCTATAGGCTTTTATGATAGAAATTGGTTTAATTTATTAATATAGAGAATACAACAAAAAACACACGTCCTTCAAAACGTGTGTTTTCTGTTGAGTGATTGATTAATTTCGGGGTGTCTGGTTAATGTCCAGACGGAGTATGAAAAACGGTATATTCATTAAATAGGGAATGAATATACAAAGTACTTCAAGTACTCTTAGAATATAATGTATGAATGTGACAGTTTTGTGAACAGATTGAAAATAATTTATTAAATTTTTTTTAGATTTAAAATATAAATAAAATAGTAATATGTGCCGATAATAAAATAGTATCGAAAAGAAAATAAATTTTTCCAAAAGTCTTTCATATTTCAAAGTTATTGTATATAATACTGTAAGTGGACTTAGTCTGCTCATATGGCGTCCAAAAAAGTGATTACGCTATAAAATATGTATGTACAAACATTTGAATAAATATCAGAG
>JAAYNM010000048.1 GCA_012520815.1 Clostridiales bacterium | reverse complement strand
TTTTATACTGTTAATCATAGAGAACACCTATCCTTTGTTTGTATTAGTTAGTCGCTAAATACTTTATCACAAAGTGGTGTTCTCTTGTTTTTTATTTTCCATTATCCGAATAAAATTTTACGCTAGCATAGACCTAGCCACTATACATTAATGTAGTTTTTACTTATGATAAGGTTCATTATTTATTATACGGTAACTACGGTAAATTTGTTCCAATAATACAACTCTCATTAGTTGATGAGGAAATGTCATTTTGGAAAAGCTTAGTTTATAATCACTTCTATCAGAAACACTACTATGTAATCCCAAAGATCCTCCAATGACAAAGGTAATATTCCCATTACCTGTTACCCCTATATTTTCTATTTTCTTTGATAATTTTACCGAATCCACCATCTCACCGCTAATTTCTAATGTAATAACATAGGAATCCTGCTTGATGTTTTTTAAAATTTTCTCTGCTTCTTTTTTCTTAATTATATCCTCCATAGCATCTGATGCATTATCTGGAGTCATCTCATCTTGAACCTCAATTATATTAAGTTTTATATATCTAGATAATCTTTTAGAATATTCATCTATGGCCATTGTATAAAATTTTTCTTTTATTTTCCCTACGCAAATCAAATCTATTTTCATAAAAATCTCATCCTTTTGTTTTAATTATTGCTTTATTCTTGCTTATTTGCTTGTTTATAATACTAAAATATTATATAATCTAATCTATAAAATGTATACAATTTTATACAGAAAGGATTTCTGATATTTATGACAGATGAAAACATCGATTTCAATGAAGATTCTTTAACCAAATCAACCCAAAGTAAAACGAAACATTTTGAATCTGCTACAAACAAATATAAAAACACCATAGATTCCGCTGTTAGTTTACTGATTGTTGGTGTTGGTGGACTTATCATACTTCTTCTGATTTATTTTGATATTATTCACTTTAATATTAATCCCACCACAAGAACTATGATGTTATTAGTTATGGGTGCTGTATTTCTAGTTTTCATTATTTCTGGATTTATTTCTTTAAAATCCTCCAAGAAATATAAAACTATGATTGTTGCAGAAAGTTCCAAATCAGATGAAATTGTTGCCTTTATTAAAAACAACATTAGCAAAGATGAGATAGATACAATGTGCAAATTCTCTAATACCGATACTGACGAGGAAAAATGCTTTGCGAGAATCGAAATTATTTCTTCAATTCTTGCTTCACACTTTTCCGATTTTAATGAAACTATGATTTCTGATATTATCGACAATGAATATGACAATATATTCAACTAAAAAAGATGTTTAAATTAAAAATCAAAGAATTAAACTTATCTTTCGATTTTCAATTTGAACATCTATTTTTTTAGTTTGCTGTTGTATCTACATCGTCTTATAGACCAGGAAGGGTATATTCGCCTCCCTCAGCATTTATAATTTCTGTATTTATTGTTGCATCATGGGTATTTACACCATATATTGTGACTGCAAGTACAGTTCCCGCATCATTACTTTCTGTTGCAAGAAAAATGAAATATTCATCTTTTCCAATAATTGCAATCCTATCATATGTAACTTCTATAGTACCATATGGAGTTTTTCCATCCTCAAGCATTATCTCATCTTTTACTAATTCTTCCTCAACTAATTTTTTACTATCAGCAAGGGAAATAACACGTGAAATATTTAAGTTATATGCTTCTGTTGTAATAGCACTAGGCAAATCATATTCATTAAAAACTATAACTTTGAATTTGCTGGTTCCCCTAGGCATATCAATAGGGTCTGTATATTTTTTAGATTCTTTTGTTGGGTCTGTACCGTCAAATGTGTAATATGCGGTAGAACCCTGTGGAACCTCAACTTCAATAGTCATAAAATCACTGTACGAACCACTGCTAGGGGTCACTTTTGGAGCATTCAATTCACCTTGAGTAATATTGTATTCGAAAATAGTTCTTTTACTTTCTATACCATTTGCATCAACTGCAAAGCATGTAAGTTTTGCTGAACCTTCTCCAAGAATCTTAACACCTTCACGATATTCAACACCACCATTCAATGAATTCCCATCAGCATTCAAGGTATAGTAGATTTTATTACCCTCTGTTGCTGTCAGTTTCACAATAACATATCCTGCATAATTTCCACTTTCCTGCTCTGCCACAGGTGCCTCTGGTAAATACTTTGATAATGCTTCAAAGATATCATCATCTTTTATTTTAACAATTAAATTGTTGATAGATGTATATTGATTATTGTTATAATAATAGTCAACAAGTGCAACATAGTTATCAGCACTGTTTTCACCAAGATCAATAAGTTCTAGTAGATTGGAAGCATAATCAGATGTTAATCCACCATTCAATCTATATATGCTATCCAATAAAATCCTTGCCGCTATTTCTTCCTTATCACTTGTTGATAAACTAATAGCCTTAATACAGTATTCAATAGCCTCATCATATGACTTCTCTTCACTTGCTTCTAACGCTCTATTATAATTACCATCATATGTCTTTTTTGACTTCATATCCGAAAGTAGAAGTACAGTCAATATAACTATTCCAATAATGGCTATGATTCCACAAGTACAAGCAGCAATAATAAGCTTCTTTTTTTTATTATCTGAACTCTTTTTTAAATTTTCTTTATTGTTTGAAGGATTACTATTTTTTGAAGAATTTTCCCTCGGTGCTTTTTCTTCTTCTGTCTCTCTTAGCATATCTCTTGATACCCTTGGTTTAGATGGGGTTCTTGTAATATCCACCATCTTTAGTTCCATATTAATCTCATCATAAGGAACATCCACCGTTATCATAGGAGCTACATCGTCTTCACTTGGATCCTCCATGCTTGGTTTATCTTCTTCCTCTAATAATTCCAAAACGCTACTTGCTAGTTCAGCCTCAATAACATTAAAATCAGGATCAACCTGAATAGGATTTCCACATTTTAAACAAAATCCTTGGTTTTCACTTAATTCATTGCCACATTTACTGCACTTCATAAATAATCTCCTTGCTATTTTGGGATTTTGGTAACGTAGACCTTACAATAAAGAATCTTGCCATTTACATTTGCAGTAATGATACATGATCCTACTGAGCGTCCAATAACTTTACCATTTGCAACAGTTGCAACTCTTGCGTTGCTAGTATACCACTTTATGGACGTAGTTGCACCAAAAACATCTAAATCATAATAATCATATTGTTCTATTGATATGCTTGAAGCGTTTAATGCTAGCACTATAACTTCACATGAATCTTCAATTCCAGAATCAGCAATACAATATATTTGAGTTTGACCCTGACCTTTTGCATATACATTTCCATTACTATCTACTGTAGCTACAGAAGTATCTCCAGATACCCAGGTGTATTTGTCTGTTGATTTTGTAGGTTTCAATCTAGCTGTTAATTGTGTTGATTGACCCGGTAACATTGTAATACTTGTAGAATTTATCACAACTGATGTAGCTGGCACAGCAGGTTTTACTGTTACCTTAACTCTTGCTGATATATTATTTCCATCGGTAGATGTAGCCGTAACATAGCATACACCTTGCTTTACACCTGTTATAGTTCCATTATAATCAACTCTAGCAACTTCACTGTTTGATGAAGCCCAATCAACATCATTAAATGTGGCATTTGATGGAGTCACTGATGCTTTTACTGTTACGTCTGCACCTTCCATAACTGTTACAGTTGAAGGATTAACTGATATTCCTGTGACTGGCCTCACTGATGTAATATTAACACTATCACTAATTCCACTTCCATCTTTAGCTGTAGCTGTTATAGTTGCCATACCATAACCTACTGCTGTAATATTCCCTTTAGAGTCAACCTTTATAACAGACGGTTTACTTGATGACCATGAAACCCCCTGATTTGTTGCTGTTTTTGGTGTAACTGCAGCTGTAAGTCTCCTAGTAACTCCATAGTTAATATATTCGCTAGAATTAGAAATTTTTATGCTAGTTACGAATTCATAAACATTTACTTTACAACTAGCTACAAGACCCCTTTCTACTGTAGTAACAATAATAATACAACTACCACCTGATACACCAGTAATAATACCATTGCTATCTACTGTAGCCACTGATGGATCACTTGATAAGTATGTTACTGATTTATTATCTGCATCCAATGGTTCGACCGTAGGAATAAGTACAAATTTTTCTCCTGTATATATAGTTGCCATAGTGGCATTTAATGAAATACCTGTTACAGGTTCTGTAACAATAACGGTACATTTGTCAGAAATACCTGTATCTTGTGATGTGGCAATAATTGAACATTCTCCAGGTTGGAGTGTTGTAACCATTCCTGTCTGATCTACCGTTGCAATACTTGTGTCTGATGATGTCCATACTATAGTTTTATTAACTGCCGACTCTGGTCCGGCAACTGCATTTAACCAGAAAATTGTTCCTTTTCTGACTGTCATGCTATTCGTATTCATCTTTACGGTTGTAACCGGCTGATAGACGGATACATTACACACATCAATTACTCCACTATCCACTGACTGTACGATAACAGTAGCATTTCCGCTACCTGTAGCAGTCATAAGACCCGTTTCATCTACTGTTATAACATCAGTATTTGAAGAACTCCACCATAGCAATTTATTAGTAGCGTCCTCTGGCTTCACTTCTGCTGAGAGTCTAAATGTATCCCCTATCTTCAAAGTTACATCTGTATAATCAAGTGTTACAGATGTAACTGGCTGATTTACATAAAATTCACATGTTGCAATGAGGTTAGTTCCATTCACCCCTATGTCAACTGTTTGACAAATAATTGTTGCTTTACCTGGTGAAACAAATGAAACAAGACCATTAGCATCAACTACTGCAACAGCAGTATTAGAGGAAGACCATGTCACTTTTCTATTAACACCATCACTATCTGGAGTAATAGTATAAGAAAGCTGATATGTCTCAGCTGACATAGATGTAGTCACCTCTGTCTTGGTAAGTGTTATTCCGGTAACCGGTACTCTTACGTGTACCTTACAAGATGCAACTTGAATACCATCTGTAGTAATCGCGGAAATAACCACGTCACCACCACCTACTGCTGTTACAAGACCATTTACATTTGTTGATTTTTCTACTGTTGCTATTCTATCATCAGATGAAACCCATTTAACATCTAGGTTATCTGGTATTTGTCCTGATTGAGAGTTAAATATCAATGTTAATTGATATTGTTGTCCGATAGTAACCTCTATTTCACTTTCATTCATCTTTACATCTTCAACTGGCTCTCTAACATATACCGTACAAGTAGCATACTTACGTACTCCATCTGCAGTCTGCTGAATGGCTGTAATAGTTGCCGTACCTGTACTTACACCAGTTATTGATGCTTCATATTTATCTGTAGCAGAGGATGTTACTGTGGCAACACTTTCATTTGATGACATCCACGAAATTGTTGTCCTATCACTGCTGTCTGTTGGAATAGCTGATAAATTAAAGCTACTGCCTTTATTTAAATAATGGGTTGTTTCACTAACCGCGAAGTTGTCAATAACTACGATAGTAATACTAGCTCTATGAGTTGTTGCTGTATCATTTGGAAATATTCTGCTATCTAGTGTTGCTGTTATTACGGCTGTACCTCCACCAACAGCAATTACATTTCCATTTGAATCAATCGTTGCAACCGATGTATTTGAGGATGTCCAGTTAACACTTGGTGCAAATGAATCATCGACATTAACATCTAGAGCAATAGTATCCCCAACTGCCATTGACTTGTCACCACCGCTAATACCAAATTGGACCTTAACTTTTACTTTATCACCATATTCAGCTACAATCTTTTCTACTGTATCTAAATCTGCAAATTGTTCTATTTGACTAAAATTATATTTTGGGTAAATATATACTTCCTCAATACCTACTTGGTCACCATATACATTACCGTATGCATCTACTGATACAACTCCATTACCTGAATTGAGGGAACCCCAATAAACATTATCAGCGTCCAATGTGTTGGTAATGCCTGCTTCAAATAAATTCACATATGCTGAGGCACCTACTTCTACATTATCATGATTCGTAAATCTTGCTGGTACAATAACAACAAATTCTACAACCTGTCCATCTGGTGATGGAGTTGTTGCTTTTATAGTTGCTACACCACTGCCAAGTGCCTCAATATTGCACATACCTGCACTCGTACCTGAGTTTGTAACTCTTATAACATTCTCATCAGAGGATGTCCATGTCAATGATTCTGTATTTGTATTTGAATAATTCGTAGTTAAAGTTGTCCCACTGCCTACTTCAAGAGTTTGAAACTGGGAATCCATTCTACTAAATCCAACTGATACAATAAGGGATTTTGTCTTTGAATAATCACCATTGGTATATGTAGCAATAAGTTCAGCTCTACCTGCACCTACAGTATATACAGTTGCTGTACCATCATGATTGTCGTTTAAACCTACTACCTCTGCATTTGAGGTAGACCAGGAAACATTACCCGGCACTATACCTGTACTCTCGTCTGGTGCTACTCCCGTCACTGTGGCCGTAACTGTATCCACTGTGTTTATCTCCCAAGCACCCGTATGTTGGGCTGCAGTAGTTATAACGATACCTATCTCATCAGCAAAAGCAAATGATATACCAATAGCTGCTACAATAATAACTACCGTTGCCGATAATAATTGCTTCCAATATCTCTTAAGTTGTTTCATAAAAAACTCCTTTCAAATGCTATATATTTAAATATCTTCTATTTTGCAAATTAATTACTGTATTGACCAGATTATCTCTTTCATCCAACACACCTTATATACTTTATCGGACATAATATTATAATAGTTTAGCACTTTTTTGAAGTTTTTTTATTTTTTCCACAATATATTGTGGTATAAAAAATCACCCAACAGAATCTCGAAATATCCTGTTGGGCAATTTTATTATCTAGGTCTATCATTTACTTCGTACTTTTTTATTGTTGAAATGCAATTAAATAAACTCTTATATCTATCGTCTATTTCACCATCATCCACTGTGATAT
Source organism: Clostridiales bacterium (assembly GCA_012520815.1). GTDB lineage: Bacteria > Bacillota > Clostridia > Lachnospirales > Lachnospiraceae > SVEL01. The sequence goes on along the minus strand of JAAYNM010000048.1, from coordinate 18,931 downwards.
CAAGGGATGCCGCAATACTGTTTATAAGTGAATCTGTCATTCGACTCCTCATTCCAACCAGCAAATTCTTCTTTTCCTCAAAAGTTTCTGCATCAAGGAAGTCTAATAAATCACTATTCACTTCTCCCTCTGAAGTTTGGATCTTTTCTTTTTGAACATCCTTCACAATATTTTTTTGCTCTTTCTCATTTGATAGTTTTTCTATCTTTTCAAATCGATACTTCTGCAAAACGCTTGGATATTTTTCATGATCTACTTCACTTATGAACATTTCAAGTGGTCTTACATATGTAGAGAAATCTCCATACAGAGCCTGATAAACAACAAACATTTCACCCGTTTCAGAATGTTTAGCTACCGTAACAACCTGGTATAATTTATCTTTAAAATGCTTATAAATTTCACCTGGATTTGGAATTCTAATATCCATTATTCACCTCATTATATCGTGGGTATAGCCCACATCAAAATTCGCCATTCGCTACGAACAAGCTACATTCACTCATTCACTCGGTTTCTCCAGCTCATTACATACTGAGCTAAATCCCACTATAGCATTTTTTCAAGATTTACTCTAATAGCTTTTATAAAATCTTCACTATTTAAAACTGTCTTTTCTTTTAATGAACTAATAATTGCAAGATCATTTGTCATCTGTCCATCCTCAATGGTCTTAATACATGCAGCTTCAAGCTTGTCTGCAAATTCCATTAATTCTCTATTGCTATCAATTTCACCACGTTTTCTAAGTGCACCTGACCATGCAAATATTGTTGCAATAGGATTTGTAGATGTTTTTTCACCTTTAAGGTGCTTGTAGTAATGTCTTTGAACTGTACCGTGAGCAGCTTCGTATTCGTAGTTTCCTTCTGGTGATACAAGCACTGAAGTCATCATTGAAAGAGAACCAAATGCTGTAGCTACCATATCACTCATTACATCGCCATCATAGTTCTTACAAGCCCAAATAAATCCGCCTTCAGATCTTACTACTCTAGCAACTGCATCATCTATTAATGTATAGAAATATTCAATTCCAGCAGCCTTAAATTTATCTGCATAGTCCTTGTCGAAAATTTCTTGGAAAATATCCTTAAATGTATGGTCATACTTTTTAGAAATAGTATCTTTTGTAGCGAACCATAAATCTTGTTTTGTATCAAGTGCAAAATTGAAACAACTTCTTGCAAAACTTTGAATAGATCCATCAAGGTTGTGCATTCCTTGTAAAACACCAGCTCCCTTGAAGTTATGAATAAGTTCACGTGTTTCACTTCCATCTTCAGATGTAAAAACCAATTCCGCCTTACCAGCATTTGGAATTCTTAACTCAGATGCCTTGTATACATCACCGTAAGCATGTCTCGCTATGGTAATAGGTTTCTTCCAATTAGCAACATATGGTTCAACCCCCTTAACAATGATAGGAGCTCTAAAAACAGTTCCATCAAGAATTGCTCTAATCGTTCCGTTTGGACTCTTCCACATTTCCTTTAATGTATATTCTGTCATACGTGCTGCATTTGGTGTAATAGTTGCACACTTAACTGCAACTCCATATTTTTTTGTAGCTTCTGCTGATAATTTAGTAACCTCATCATTAGTAGCATTTCTATTTTCTAATCCTAAGTCATAATACTCTGTCTTTAACTCTACAAATGGTTCAAGGAGATCATCTTTAATCCATTTCCAAAGTATTCTTGTCATTTCGTCTCCGTCCATTTCTACTAATGGAGTGTTCATCATAATTTTGTTCATCTTTTTCCTCCTAAAATTTCCTTTTTGCTATAAAATTATAACATTCATATTTTAATAAGTAAAGTAATAAGACATTTTATCAGTCCTAAAACGTAATCTTAAACTTTTTAAGCACACGTACTTTCTTCTCAAAAATTTCATCCTCACCACACTTTACTGATGCAATTCCGTCCTTATCACAAATTGCTATTGCAACTTCATTATATTTTCCGTACCGTACCTCTACATTAGTTGTTTCCTTTGTTTTAAGTATTTTTTTCGTGTAGAAAATACCTGTAGCAGCAAGTACATTTTCATTAATCTCATCATCAGATTCAACTCGTATACATCCATCATTTGTATACTCTTTTACAAAAACAATTCTATCTGCACCAATCAAACTAATACCCTTCATTTGTGCAGTAACATCATAGTAATCCTTCCTGTCAACATCATCTTTTACAAATATGATTTTTTCTCCTCCTGAAATACACAATTGCAAGTGATAAATATTAGGGGTTGTCCCTAATCTGCTCTCTACTAAAACTTCTAGTATGAGAAAAACAATAGTTGAAACTATAAATAAAATTACAAGAAAAATCCACTGTAATATGTTTAATTTAGCAAATCCAAAAAAATCTCCCATAAACAAATATGACACAGCAAATATTGAAACTAAAGAAGCACACATTACCCTTCTAATAAAATTAAATGGCTTACATAATTTTATTAAAGTAGCGCTAGCAGCAATGCCTAGTCCGAATATAGCCATAGTAGATATAACGTTATTACTTGCAGATGTAATATACCCGAATATCTCTACTAAAATAATGTTCATTGCAACAAGCAATCCACCTGGTATTGCCATCCTAAGAACATTTAGCATAAACTTTCCTTTAACTCTGTTGACATTTGGTTCCATTGCCAAAATAAATGAAGGAATTCCTATAGATAAAGCCCCTACGAGAGTAAGCTGTATTGGTATAAATGGATATTTCAAATTAACGAAAACGAACAACACTGCAATAATAGTTGAGTAAATTGTTTTTGTTAGATACAATGCTGCTGAACGCTGCATATTATTGATTGTTCTTCTACCTTCAGCAACAATGTGCGGCATTGATGAAAAATTTGAATCCATAAGCACCAACTGAGATACATTTCTAGCCGCATCACTACCTGATTGCATAGCTATACTACAGTCCGCTTCCTTCAATGCAAGAACATCATTAACTCCATCGCCTGTCATAGCTACTACATGTCCCGCCTCTTTAAGGGCACTAACAAGTAAAAGTTTTTGCTTTGGTATAACTCTACCAAACACTGTATACTCTTTTGCACATTCAATTAACTCCTCATCTGTAAGTTTTGAAGTGTCTATATATTTTTCGGCATTTCGGACTCCTGCTTTTTTTGCTATATATGATACGGTCTCAGGATTATCCCCTGAAATGACCAAAACATTTACACCTTGCTTTCTGAAGAATTTAATTGTATCAAATGCCTCATCACGTATTTTATCTGTAATGGCAATAATCGCAATAGGTTTTAAACCTTTTGGAAGTTCCTTGTCCATTATACTGCAATTTGAATGGGCTAATACCAATACTCTAAGACCATCCCTAGAATATTTATTAGCTGTATGCCCAACCAATTCATCTACATCATCAAATATATATTCCATTGCCCCTACAACAAATGAGCCTTTGTTTTCTATTTCAAGTGCCCCCCACTTCTTGTCCGAAGAAAATGGTATCTTCTTTATAATTGTACATCCTGTTAATAACTCTTTCTCATCTATCTCGCATTCGTCTGGCAAATTCTGTGAATATGCATAATCCTTTAGAGCACCAAAAGTAGGATTATCATCAAATAATTTCTCACAATACACCTTTAAAAAATCCTTTATTTGTGCAGTTGACACATTCTCATTTACTATATCAATTTGCTCTACACTCATTGTTCCCTCTGTTATTGTTCCTGTCTTATCTAAACAAAGAACATCAACACGAGCCAACGTCTCAATACAAAACAATTCTTGAACCAAAGTATTTCTCCGAGATAGCCTAACAACACTAACTGCTAAAACCATACTTGTAAGCAAAACTAAGCCAGAAGGAATCATACCAATAACTGCTGCAACAGTACCCACTACAGTCGAACTCATTGTACTTCCTTGCATTTGATATTGATTAATAAAGAGTAAAGCTGTAACAGGAATTAAACAAATTGAAACAACTTTCACAATCTTTTTTATACTATTTAGCATTTCAGAATTTGGCTTCTTAAGATATTTTGCCTTCCCAGTAATAGTATTTACATAATTATCCTTTCCAACATGAATAACTCTAGCATTAACCTCACCCGAAGTAATAAAGCTTCCTGATAAAATTTCATCTCCAGATCTTTTGTATATAGGATCACTCTCACCTGTAATAAGACTTTCATTTACTTCACATTCACCAGAGACAATTACTGAGTCAGCACAAATCTGATGGCCACTTTTAATGACTAATAAATCATCTAAAACAATATCTGATATATGAATCTTTGTTCTGCTTCCATCTCTAATAACTTCTGCCTCTGGAGATGATAAAATAGATAATTTATCTATAATTACCTTAGAACGTATTTCCTGAAATACCCCAATAAAGATATTCCAAAAAACAACTCCTAAAAATAACATATTTTTATATGAACCAGTTAAAAAAATACTAACTGCAAGAATAGCATTTACTAAATTAAACAAAGTAAATACATTTGTAAAAATAATTTGGCTTATAGACTTTGTCTTTACAACATAGTTTCCATTTACTTTTCCCTCTTTAATTCTAGCTTTAACTTCTTTTGAACTTAATCCATTATCCTTTGATTCATTTATGCTTTTCATACTTTGTCCTTAATCTATTAAAATGTGTTTATGTTTCTATATAATACGTTTTAATATATTATATTAGAACTAATCGGATTGGGAATTGTTTTTATAATTATAGTTGAACCTTTTTCAACATTGTATCCTTATTTGTTGCGTAAAATACAGCATTTTTACCTGTTATTTTACCCTCTTTATAAAGGTTTATTATACTCTCATCCATAGTAATCATGCCTTCTTCGGAACTACCATAAATTGTATTGTCCATCATATGAACCTTTGACTCTCGAATCATATTTCTAATAGCACTATTACATATCATTATCTCAAATGCTGGTACCAATCCGCCTTGAATACATGGAATTAACTGCTGTGACACCACCGCCTGCAATACCATAGATAACTGAATTCTTACCTGTTGTTGGCCTTGAGATGGAAAAACGTCAATTATTCTATCAATAGTCTTGGCAGCCCCAATTGTATGGAGTGTTGATAAAACTAATTGTCCCGTTTCAGCCGCTGTAATAGCTGTTTGTATTGTTTCAAAATCCCTCATCTCACCTAGCAAAACAACATCTGGAGATTGGCGCAGTGCTGCTCTTAGCGCCTTGCTATAATTTTTAGTATCCAGTTCGATTTCTCTTTGGCTTACAATACTCTTCTTATGACGATGAATATATTCGATAGGATCTTCTATAGTGATAATATGTTTATGATAGTTATCATTGATACGGTCAATAATACTAGCAAGTGTTGTAGATTTACCACTTCCTGCCGGCCCTGTAACAAGAACTAAACCCTTTTTTAAATCAGAGAATTTCATAACTGATTCAGGAATCATCAAATCCTTGAAATCTGGCAATTCAAATTTGACAGTTCTAAGCACAGCCGCAAGTGAACCTCTTTGCTTATAGGTATTACATCTAAAACGGCCAAGTTCTGGAATTGAAATAGAAAAATCATCGTCTCCGTCATAATTAACTCTGTTTATATTACCATTTTCAAAATAGCTATATAGTTCAGTTATTAACTTTGCAGTATCGATATGAGTTAACTTATTGTCATCAATATTATAAATATTACCCATTACTTTATAGCATATAGGACTACCTGCAACAATATAAATATCAGAAGCATTTTTTTGCATTGCATCATTTAGTATATTTATCATACTCATTTCCATGATAAGTTCCTCTTTTCTAATTAAAATTTGTAATCAGTTCCACACCACCTGGAGAATGGTTCCCTCCTACAGTTTCAACATAACTTTGAATAACCTGTATGGTATAATCTGCATCTAAATCATTGATTTTCACTTTAGAAATCAATTTTTGCTTTTCTGATATATCATATGTAACAGTTATTACATCATTCTCTATCAAATAGCCAAGATTCTCAATTTCCTTGGTCGCCCTTTCCATATAGGTAGAACTTTCCTCAGTATCTTTCACATTATATAATACTTCATTTATTTGTGCCAAAATCGAATTCTCTGCTCTTATAGCATCATAATATGCCTTTATATTATCACTGCTTTTTTTAGAGAGCTTATAATCCGAACTAGCTATGGCAAAGGATAATACTCCAAAAACAGTTAAACATAGCACCACAAATACCATAATGATTGATGTAATACCTGTTCCGATGTGAAAGCTACCTTGAGACTTTTTATTATTCTTCATAGCCATCACCCTCCAAAACTATTTTTGTCGTATCTAACTCATACACTACACTTCTACCATCTATCTCACTAACTAGTATATGATAACTAACAATTTTAGAATGTTCATAACTATCATCTACACTTGTTGTAAGCGTTACTAAAAAGGCTGATTCGCTATAAACTAGTTCAAATTTTTCATCATAATTACTTGTATATTTGCCTCTTCCTATCTTTTCAAAGCCATTTTCCAACAAAACTTGTTCAGGTGAAGCATCTCCTAAAGTGGATATAATAGGATTGTCATAGTCATAAGAAATGTTATTAAGTTCTGTGGCTAAATTTTCGCAAAGTATACTAGCTTTAGTTAAATTATAGCTAGCTTCACTTTTATCATTTGCCTTAACATATAGATTCACTATTATTACTGAGGCAATAGAAAAAAACAGTATAACAATAATAAATTCTGTAAGAAACGTTCTATTTCTTTGAATATTGTTCATTTATTACCTCCATCATTTTAGGTCGTTAATATTTACTTTGAGAGAAGATTTATCTCCGAAAGGTGTATTAACAGTAATATCTACATAATATAATTCCTCATTGACTACTTGAAAATCAAATTCATTGGCTAGAACTAAATTCGTTCCAAAATCCAGAGTGTACTCATCGCCATCCATAACCGTAGCCTCTCTAATATAACCCTCTTTATAAAAAATCAGAGTATTATATTTGTTGCCTTTATTTTCAGAGGAAATAACCAATACCTTAGTACCATCAACTATGTCAATTCTAACTGGTTCCTCCATAGCAGATGCCGCACGTACCTTGTTGCCTATATATGATAATGTAGTTCTAACTTCGCTATTACTGCTTGTCCTGTTTGAAATGGTGTCATACACTCCAGCACCAATGTTTATTAGTAGCACACACATTATTACAAACATAGAGAATAAAACTAAGGTAAATAAAAAATCAATCGAGTGTTTGTTCTTCATTATTCTTCCCCCTTTATAAATACTGATATATTAGGGATGGTATTTGCACTAATAACCTGATAACTTACAATAAATTTGTCACGATCAATGATTACACCGTAATCGTCTTCAATATCCTGTATAGTCTCAGGATACATACCAGTCGTAGCATAGCAAGTAATAACAGCATTATCAATCGCTTTAACCAATGTATCTACTTCATTGTCATTAACGTTTTTGGAAACATTAGAAAAAGCTAATACGGTAAATAGGAAAATACATCCAAAAACAAGTACTGAACTAACTAATCCATTTTTAAGCCTGTTTTTTTTCTTGTATAAATGCATAAAATCACTCCTATCCAATAGACGACATTATGTTTGCAAGTGGCAACATAACTGAAATAAGAATACCTCCAATAATAAGAGACATTATTGCCACCAACGTAGGTTCTATAATAGATACAAGCATCTCTATGCGATCATCTATTTCCTGCTCATATACATCTGTTAGTTTTAACATAACCAAGTCCATCGCACCAGCCTTAAATCCAATATTTATCATTCTTGTTTGGATACCAGAAAACATACCAATTTCAAATAATGCATCTGGAAAATTTTTTCCCGACTTTATTAATTCTTGGCATTTAAAAATTTTCTTCTTCGTCTCCCTATCTGTTACAATACTAGGCGCCAATTCCAATGCCTTCTCCAATGAATATCCGCTAGAAAGCATCATCCCTAATACTGATGTGAATTTGGAAGCAGATAGCTTGTTACCTAGGCTCTTAAGACCCGGGATTTTAAATATCACTTGTTGTAATGCATCTCTAAATCCTAAAGCATAAAGAATCCCTACAATCAATGCAATGGCTATAATTACGAAAACAATTATAAATACAACTGTTCCCGCAATCGTTCCAACCTCCATCATAGCTTTACCTGTGGAGCTAACATCTGAACCTAGATTTTTAAATATTTCCTGAAATATAGGAAGTACCTTTTTTACCAATAAAAAAACTACTGCCGCCATCATAGCAAGCAAAATTATAGGATATGAGATGGCCGATTTAATGGATTTTTTAACCCTAGCCTCTCTTTCATAATATATAGTAAGAGATTTTAGAACATCATCTAATTTACCTGTCTCTTCCCCAATATTAATCATATTAACCATGTAACTTGGGAAAAATCCTGCTTTCAAAACAGCTTTGTATAATGAGCCTGTATCCTCTACAGTTGAGCTAATAGCATAAAATGCTCTTTTTGCATCTTCATCTGCAGCACTCTCTGCAAGAGTTGCAATCCCATCATATATTGGAATTCCAGCCTCTAATATTAAGGATACCTGACTGGTAAATGCTGCTGTTTCCTCAGCTGACAAATATTTATTTTTTTTGATCTTTGACACTTCCTGCGTCTTGAAGCCTTGTGACTCTGATTTTGTTTCCATGTTAACCTCCTAGTCTAATACTGCTTATCTTGTATATAATTGCCAGCGTTACCGCCACTGCTTGCGATAGTTGCATCAAAAAAATGCCATGAACCATTGTAATATGCCTGATTCCACGCATGATATGCTCCATTATTTATGTAACCATATACCATCTTGCAAGGTATCTTTTGTGCCCTGCACATAGCTGCAAATAAACTTGAATAATCTGAGCAAATTCCCATAGATGAGTAAAGGGTATTGTCCGGCGAAGGAATATATTCTGATATTTCACCACTTGAAATCTTATTTGCTCTATCATAATTATAAGATATATTACTAATGATATAATTATAAATCGCATTTACTTTATCCCCATCATTACTTAATCCGTAACATATCTGATATGATAAATCCACTGCATAAGACGAAGAATTAAAATATACTAGCTGATTTGGATAAAGATATGGATAATTACCATTCTCTAAAGTAACCGAGGTTTCAAGCTTGTTCTTTTCGTATCCTAGACCATTTTCTACTGCTAAAATAATTATCTCATATTTTCCATTTCCCATATTTATAGGAAATGCTTCATATCCACCAGTATTTCCCATTTTATACTGATAAGTAATTCCTTCTTTTTTTATCCATATATATGTAACCGCTGCTGTTGAATTTTTAATCATAACGTATCCTCTAGATACATTACTATAATCAATTGTATATCCGTTCATCTCCTTAACCAATCGTCCACTTGCCTCTGTAGAATATACACTAATGTTATAACTCATAGGTGGTTCTGTAGTTGTAGGAATAGTGGCTGGAGGCTCTGTGGGTACTACAGTATTGGGGATAGGGGTAGGTGTAGTCGTAGGCGCAACTGTAGTTGTAGGAACTGTAGTTGTAGGAACTGTAGTTGTTAAAATCGTAGTTCCTTCATCACGTGTACTATCGTTTGATTCACTTGCCGATGTACGCTCATCGTCTGTACTCTTTGTTGTATCTTTAACTGTTGTAAAAATGCCAGTTGTGGTTGTTTTAACCTCATCATCCCCACCACAAGCTGTAAGACACACTGCAATAAAAGTACAAATAAATATCATTTTTACTTTATCTATAAGTTTAAACATATTATCACCATATGCCTTTCTCAAATCATACATATGTATAAGTTTACCTTTATAAAACTTCTTTGTCAATTATGTAGAACCAGAATGTCTTCAAAGGATATAAAGAAAATTGAAGCTATTAGAAATCTCTCCAAAATAATAACTGCCAAGGCAAAAAAATAAGCCTAGGCAGTTATTATTAACTCATCATCACAAGATGTGCTATTGCCACATCATTATCATCATCTGTAGAACTATTTAAAATAATCATAATTGTAGTCACATACTCTTCTTTAAGGTTGAGTGTTTCAGCCATTTCTTTTACTGTTTTTGCCTGTGAACTCATTTCTCGAATTTTTTTAACGTTTTCGACAGTTTCTAATAGTGCTGAACCAGCTTCACCTATTGTATCGTATTTGTCATCTTCATGTGTAGATTCACATTCATTCATAATTTCCTCGAAGCTGCGGACCTTCCTATCTGATTCCTTGTAGTTTTCTTCCAAGTATTTCCAGTCTAAATCTTTATTATCTATCATGATATCTCCTTATGATAATTGTACATGCAATGAGGGACAATTAAAAGTTTTTATAATTAAAAAAACTGCCACCTCACGATAGTGAGGCGGCAGTAAGAATTTTAAACTAGTTAAGTTCGTCAACAAGCTTCTGTAATGCAGCAACAGCTTCATCTGGAAGTTTATCATATCCGCCCTTTTTAGTTGCAAAGCCATTAACAGCATCTACACGGTTAACCATTGCATTCTTTAATTGGCTCTTATAATCAGCATCATTAAGATCTGGGATAAATCCTTCCCAATCCATAATCTGAATATCTTCAAATGGGCCCCACTGCTTGAAATTATCCTTCTTTTCAACGATTGTTTCAAGAATTCCTAATGTATCAGCTGGTGTAACCTTTTTGCCCATAAAATCACCTGTATTGATGATGTAACAATCTACATTCTTTTCTTCTACTAACTTCTTAAACTTATCATAGTCATTTACTAATGGATATGTTCTAAATGGGTTAGCATAAGGAACGATACGAAGAGCATTTAAGTCTGTACCTGCAGCAACACGTTCTGCTGTAGATGTCTTTGTAGCAAGTGTAGCTCCCATAACTGAAGCTAATGCAGCACCTTTTAACTTAACTACTGGTGGAATTGTAGGGTCTTTCATAATCCAGAAAATAGCATTAACTGGAGCTTCAACCTTATCTACACGGTTTGGTGACCAAAGTTTAGACTTAATAGCACGACCATTACCGTTTCTAATATCTTCTGTTACTAACTGAATCTTACCATCTTCATCAATAGTAGCTGAACAGTTCTGAGCTGATAATAAATATTTGTTATCCGGACAACCTGTTGGGTAATCAGATGTCTTATCAAAATATGTTGGCTCAAGAGCTACTGATGAACATGTATCTGTATTAATAATAAATGCATCATCATGAAGTACAGTAATACCATACTTATTATTATGTTTAGCATGTGTAAGTGTTGACTTACCTGATCCAGAAAGACCAAATACAGATGCAACATACTTGCTACCATCTGCTAATGTGTATTCTTTCTGTCCGCCGTGACAAGCAGCATATCCGTTTCTGTTTGCAATAGCCCAAGCCATTGTAAGTGTACCCTTCTTATGTTCGCCAAAATATCTCATACCAAGAATTGCAGCACAATTCTCTGCTGTATCAAAATAGCAAAGAGTAAGTGGATCACTTAAGCAGCTATAGTCAACGTCAGGACGGTTGCCTGGCATCCACTGTGGATCAGAGAAGATATAGATATCTGCTTCTTTTCCATCGCCTACTGCCTTAGAGTTCTTGTACATCTTTACGTATTCGTCTGACATGTACTGGAAGTTCAACATCCAGTTGTACATAATGTTTTCTTCGCCTTCTGGAATAAGAAGATGAGCCTTAACCATAAATTCTGTATCAAGACCAACGAAAACCTCTGCATGATACATGTTTTTCCAACGTGTCTCATAAACAGCATCCATAACTACTTTATCAAGTTTAGCATCATCAACACCTGGTTCGCCTTTAATACGACGAGCTGCAGCATAACGACCTGTTACTGCACCATCATTGAATAATAATACTTTTGCGTCTGATTCAAGACCAAATTCTTCGCCTCTGTATACAGGCATATCTGTTACGATTGTACCTGGTGAATTCTTAGCAAGCTCATAAGCTTCTTTAAGAGTGTTAACTTTTACAACATTGTTGCCATAGAAAGCAGCTTCGATAATAGAACGAGTTCTAGAAAAACCAACTTTACCGGCACCGATTTCCTCTGTCTTGTAATTAGCTTTTGTTGACATTGTTTTGTTCTCCTTTTAAGTGAATATTTCGTTAATTTGCAACGATTTGATTCATTATCTCAAATGGCTTATAAAAAGTCAATAGTGGTCCTGTTAAAAAAACAACAAAAAACAACTTTTTACAAAGTTGTTTTTTCAGCTATCTCACTGGCTTTTTTGTAGATTGATTTTTCAGGAACATAACCCCTAACCATAGACAATGGATATATATTTGAGTTTTTTCCTATTACTGTCCCAGGATTCAAAACTGAGTTACACCCTACCTCTACGTTGTCACCTAAAATTGCGCCCATTTTCTTAAGTTGAGTCTCTATTTTACCCTCTGGTGTTGAAATAGAAACCAATGTTTTATCACTTTTTACATTTGAAGTAATTGAACCTGCACCCATATGTGACTTATAACCTAGTATTGAGTCTCCAACATAGTTATAATGTGGAACTTGAACATTATCAAAAATTATAACGTTTTTTAACTCGCAGGAATTTCCAACTACTGCATTCTTTCCAACAACTGCCTTTCCTCTAATAAATGCACAATGTCTAATCTCGGCACCTTCATCTATAATCACAGGTGCTGTAAGCAACGCTGTTGGAGCAACTATTGCTGTTTTATGGACCCACACATGCTCTTCAATCTCGATAAATCTATCCATGTCAAGGTTTTCACCCAATGAAATAATATATTTCTCTATATCTGGTAGCACTTCCCAAGGATATTCTTTACTTTCAATGAGTTTAGAACAAATGGTATGTTCATCTATATTTTCAAACAATTCAATATTCTTTAACATATCGTCTCCTTACATTATTCAACAGTAACCGACTTCGCAAGATTTCTAGGTTTATCCACATCACAACCCTTAAGAACTGATGTATAATACGCAATAAACTGCAATGGAATAACCGCTAATATAGGCATAAGTATGTCATCAACCTTTGGAAGCTTAACTAAATGATTTGCAACATCCTTATCTACATTCACTTCTTCACTACAAATCATTGTAACCTTTGCACCTCTAGCTTTTACTTCTTTTACATTGCTAACTGTTTTATCAAAAAGATCTGACTGGGTAGCTACTGCAACCACAGGCATAGCCTCCGTTACCAAAGATATAGTTCCATGCTTAAGTTCTCCCGCTGCGTATGCCTCCGAATGAATGTATGAAATCTCCTTCAGCTTCAATGAACCCTCCATACTTAGCGCATAGTCAAGACCACGTCCAATATAAAGCAAGCTCTCAGCTGTAACGAGTTTAGATGCTATAAACTGACATCTATCTTTAAGTTCAAGAACCTCAGATATTTTCTCAGGCATATTTTCTAATTCTTTCGTGAGGTGCATACATTCTTCCTTTGAAATCACACCCTTTGCATAGGCAAGTTCAATAGCAAGTAAATACATAATAGATAACTGAACCATATACGCTTTTGTTGATGCCACTGAAATCTCTGGGCCTGCATGAGTATATAAAACAAAATCAGATTCTCTAGCAATAGATGAACCCTTTACATTAACAACTGAAAGTGTTCTAGCACCCATTTCCTTTGCCATCATAAGTACAGCCTTTGTATCAGCTGTTTCACCTGACTGTGAAATAAGAATCACTAAATCATCCTTATCAATGATAGGTTTACGATATCTAAACTCTGAAGCAATATCCACTGTAACCTCAACACGTGCTAACTTTTCTATAACATATTTACCTACAAGACCTGCATGCATAGCAGTTCCACAAGCAACTATAAATATCTTCTTATAACTATTTAGCATCTCAACTGTAATGCCACATTCCTCAATGAATGGCATTCCATCCATAATCCTAGGTTTGATTGTGGTTCTAAATGCTGTTGGCTGCTCGTGAATCTCTTTGAGCATAAAATGCGCATATCCGCCCTTCTCAGCGGCTTCCACATCCCAGTCAGCATGCTGAAGTTCTTTTTCTATTTTTGTTCCGTGAATATCACAAATAGAGACTGCATCCTTTGTAAGACTAACAATCTCATCACTCTCAATCAAATAGTAATCTCTTGTATACTGAATGATAGCAGGTACATCCGAAGCAATGAAGTTTTCACCCTGACCTACACCTACAATTAAAGGACTATCTTTTCTAACAGCATATATTGTGTTCGGAAAATCCGAGAATAATATTTCAAGACCATATGCTCCTTCTATTTCAGAAAGAACTTTTGTAATGGTTTCTACAGGATTACCATTGTAGTAATAATCTAACAACTTTGCTACTACTTCGGTATCTGTATCAGAGTCAAACTCATATCCTTTATCAGTTAAAAATGCCTTGATTTTTATATAGTTTTCAATAATACCATTATGAACTATTGAAACATTGGCATTACCGTGTGGATGTGAATTAATGTCTGAGGGTTCACCATGGGTAGCCCAACGAGTATGTCCAATGCCACAATGTCCCTGTGGTTTATGTTCTCTTGCTAATTTCTTTTCAAGTTCCTCTAGCTTACCTTTACATTTTTCAACAGTGATTTTTCCATCTTCAAAGACCGCAATTCCTGCTGAATCATAGCCTCTATACTCTAATTTAGATAATCCACTGATTAAAACATCTGTACAGTCTCTATTACCTGCATATCCAACAATACCACACATAATTTACATCCTTTCTGAGTTTACAATCATATCAGCTACTATTATTTATAATATGCTGATGTTTGGTCGAAATAGTATTTTAAAGCTGATTGGTTATTAATATTCTTAACACCATCTACCCTTTTTCTAACAAAATCTTCTAATTTGTCCATATATTCCTCAGAAGTGATTGTTCCCTCTGAAACATAGTTTAGACCTTTTTCCCAACTTGCTGTAAGTTCTGGATTTAGAAGTTGCTTTATTGAACAAAAAACAACATCATAAATCATCTCACCCATTTGGGTGGGGGTAATAATCTGTGTCTTTTTATTAAGATTAATATACTTAATGTTAACAAGCTTCTTTAATATCTCTGCTCTTGTAGCACTTGTTCCAATTCCACTGCCCTTAATTTGGGCACGTAGTTCTTCATCCTCAATAAGTGATCCAGCATTTTCCATTGCCAAAATTATTGAACCTGAATTATATCTCTTGGGAGGGGCCGTTTCACCCTCTTTTATATTAATCGCATTAAGTGATAAAATATCATCTTTCTTAAGTTTTTTCAACTTCTCTATCATCACTTCATCAAGCTTAATTTCAGATTTGTCATCCAGGTTTTCGTTTTCCCTTAAATTATCAGTATCACTATCAGCCTCTTCATTTTTTTGTTGCTGTGTTTCTTTTTTAACTGTAGATACCTTTAAAAATCCCTCTTCAACTAAAACTTTAAAAGAGGCATGAAAATTTTCCTCCCTAGACTCATCAAATGTTGACATCGCTACTAACCTTACTTTTTGATAGATGGCTGGTGGATAAAATATACTTAAAAATCTTCTAACTATTAGTTCATAAACCTTTAAAGCCAATGGATTTAATGAATTTAAACTGTTAAACCCCTGACCTGTTGGTATAATCGCATAATGGTCTGTAATTTGTTTATCATTTACATATCTTGTTTTTGAAATGTTCTTGTAGGAGCCACTGGCAAGTATTTCCTCACTAAATGCTCTAAACTGTCCAAGATTCTTAAGCCCTGAAATATTCTTGTAAATTTCTTTTGATACAGCATTAGACAAAACTCTTGCATCTGTTCTAGGATATGTAACAAGTTTTTTTTCATAAAGTTCCTGTGTAACTCTAAGAGTTTCATCTGGACTGATTTTAAATAGCTTCGAACACTCATTTTGTAATTCAGCCAGATTGAACAGTAGTGGTGGATTTTTAGTTTCCTTCTTTTTTTCCACAGAAGATATTTTTAAATACTCCTTAGAATTATTTTTAACTTCTTCTAGGAGTTCATTTGCCTTTTCTTTATCTACGAATCCATTTTCCTTGTATAAATATGGAGTTCCGAAATATTTACTTTTCTCATTCACCCTCCACTCAGCATCAAAAGGAAATTCCCATGCTTTAACAGAAGCTATTACCTTAAAAAACGGGGTTTTAACAAAACTTCTTACCTCTCTTTCCCTACGAACTACCATTCCTAGGACGCAAGTCATAACTCGTCCTACCGAAATAACAGCTCTATCTAATCCTAAATAATTTTTTACATAATAACCATATTTAAGAGTTAGAATTCTGGAAAAATTTATTCCCATAAGATAATCTTCTTTTGCCCTTAGGTATGCAGCATCAGAAAGATTATCATATTTTGATAAGTCTTTCGCCTCTCTTATCCCTCTGAGTATTTCATCTTCTGTTTGTGAATCTATCCAAACTCTCTTTCGCTGCTTATTCTTAACGCCAGCCATTTGCTCCACAAGTCTGTATATGTATTCTCCCTCGCGTCCAGAGTCAGTACATACATATATGCAGTCAACATCTTCCCTATTTAATAATCCACTGACTATCTTAAACTGCTTCGATACACTTGGAATAACCTCATACTTAAACTCTTTAGGTAAAAATGGAATCGTCTCCAAACTCCATTTCTTTAGTTTCTCATCATATGCTTCTGGATAGCTCATCGTTACAAGATGACCTACACACCATGTTACTATATATTCGTTGGATTCTTGATATCCATCGGACCTTCTTCCATTCATCTTGAGGGCCTTCGTAAATTCCGCGGCAACACTTGGTTTTTCCGCTATAAATAATGATTTCGACATATTATTCCTCGTTTTTTGATTTTGTTACCTCATCAATAGTTAAGCTATATGAGTCCATAAAGTTGTCAAGGAAATAATCCACTTCCGGCATATTCATTGCCTTTACAGCATCAAAAGTGGAAATTTTCGCTTGTTCAAAATCTGTATTTCCCATTCGCATTTCTTCTATACACTTAATATAAGCTGATAATTTATCAGCTGCTTTAACAAATGTCCATAATTTCTTTTCCTCAGGATTTGCAGTGAGGATATCCTCATATGTATACCGCATCTCCTTTGGCAATCCCGAAATCAACTGTTTTGCTGCCACAGATTCTACATTCTTGTATGCATTTTTTATCTCTGGTGCAAAATATTTTATTGGAGTGGGCATATCTCCTGTAATTATTTCTGTTGCATCATGAAACATTGCTAAAACTGCTACGCGTTCTGCATCTATATGTCCATCAAAATAAATATTACTAATCACCGCTAATCCATGTGCAATAAGCGCCACATCTAAGCTATGTTCAGCAATATTTTCCTTGATCGTATTTCTCATAAGACCCCAGCGGTTGATATATTTCATTCTTGCTATCATGGCAAAAAAATTCTTCTTTTTCAACTTCATTTCCTCCGTATACAAACAAATTCAAACTTCTTATATATTAGCAGTTTTTATTCAAAAGTACAACCAAATAAATATGAGAAAAACACGAAAACTTTTGATTGTACCCAAACGTGATTTGCTTGGATTATCAAAAGTTTCGTGCTGTTTAATATATATAAATTATCTCATTTTTCTCTATAACCTAATGCACTTTATTTAAGAATAAAGTTTATAATACCTCAGTTCTTTCTGGCATTTTATTAAGAATTATATTTAAATTTCCATTTCTGCATCTTATAGAATCGATAAACTGTTTCTCATCTATATCCTTCTTAAGATTAATGTTGTAGGTCAATTCATATAATGTCCCCAGATTTGTAGTTTTCACCTTTTCAAGACTAGCTCCATCAGAATATTCCTCAAACAAATCATCGAAAGCTCCTTGATAGTTTAAATTCTCTGGAATTGTAATCTTTAGTTGCTTTGGAATATTTCTTTTTTCTGCATATCCAAATCTTGTAAGAAGAAAATATATAATACCTATAACTACAGCAATGGTAATGGCCATATTGACATACCCCATACCACATGCTAATCCAACAGCCATAGTAAAAAATACACTCATAATATCCTTAGAATCTCCAGGAACACTTCTAAATCTTACAAGGGCAAATACACCGCCAAGTGAAATAGCTTTTGCAATATCAGAACCTACTAACATAATTACTACTGCTACAATTGCTGGAAGTAAAACTAACGTTAATGCAAAATGTGAAGAATAATTTTTCTTCTTTTCACTTAAGATATAAATAAGGCTGATTAAAAAACCTAAAACTAATGCAACAACTAAACTAATGATTGCACCTTTGGTTGATATTGGTGTTGCTTCAAGAATTGTTTCGAACATATAACATCGTCTCCTCTAATAATATTCATTGTATCTTGGTTTTTGATAAACTTTTTGTATTCCGTTCCGTATTTTGAAAATGATGATGAATAAGCGCATGCCTCAGAAAGTAATGCTGAAAACCACACTGGTACTGAAATAGAAGTTTTAACTTCCATTACCCATAAATCATTGCTAATCAGCAAATCTCCATGGTTACCAGCATCCAATCTAACATCTTTCCTTCTTGTCCTAATATTGGTATCAAACGTAACTCTAAAATCAAAATCATCTACTGCATAAAATGCTTTCCTGTCATATGTAATATAGACCTTTGGTTCTAATTTGTATGTTTGCAAAAAGTATTCTATTTCGTTCATGATTTGAACATTAGAACATTTAGAAATATCAGGTTGTACACCTTCTTCAATTAAGTTGTACGCATCTTGTAAAATTATTTTTGTTCTTCTTTTGTTTACCAGACCATTTGGTGTTAGTATATAACTATGGACACGGAAAGTTGAACATTCTATAATATAACAAAGGAGTGTTCAATCATGGCAAAAAATCAAAAATCCTATACCCCAGAATTTAAGCAGCAAATTGTAGATC
>JAAYNM010000047.1 GCA_012520815.1 Clostridiales bacterium | reverse complement strand
GGAGTGGACGAGGCGCATATCGTTGAGATGGCATTTGATTTATACGATAATATAGAGTATAGAGACCCGAAGGTATTTTACCCATGGGCGAAGGGGCAAATAAAGGATGATGGCACATATTATTTCCAATTTGTCTAATAGATGAGAAAGGAGAATATTTTTAAATTTTATATGTTATAACAAAGGCAAACCTGTAGTGATACAGGGACGCAAAACCAGGAGTCTTAGATGGTGTTAGGAGACGATGTAAGATAGTTCGGTTGCAGATGATATGAAGTCATTTGTGGCCTTTTTTATTACCCAAAATAAAAAAGTAATTAAAGGGTAGTATAAAGGGTAAACAAAAGAAAAGCTATAAAAAATAAAAAGGCGGGCATAGGAAAAGTATAACAGATTAAAAGACAGAAAGGAAAGAATAAAGTAATGAGAAAAAGATTAAAAAGAGCAGCTTGCATATGGTTAATGGCAGGTATGATGGCTTTGGTTGGCTGCAGTGAAGCAAAGAATGATAAGGCAGATGAAACTAAAAAGCAGGTAGTTGAAACAAAGGAAAATGATAGTACAAAAGATACTACACAAGATAAGTCAGATGAATATCCATATGGAACATTTGATTTTGAAGAAGCTTGTAAATATATAGAAATAAATGGAAAAAAGGTGGATTTTCCTTTTACATTAAATGATTTGGGAGATGATTATGAGTTTGTGGATTATGACGAATATGTTGAGGGTATATATAGTGGTTACATAACATACAAGGGTGAAAAAATATTTATGATGTCAAGTCATGAAACTGGTGAATTGACTAGAAATAGTGAAATTAATGGTGTACATATCAATTCACATAATGATGATACATTAAGTATATGTGGACTAAGGAGAGGCACACCTATAGAAAAGGTAATAGAAATTTTTGGAGAACCAACATATGCACCGGAGGATTCGGTATCTGGGAACTATGGGTATAGTGAAGAAAAGGGTTTGATTTCATTTACATCTTTTACAGAGAAGCAGAAAATATATATTATACACATAATTGCAAATTAAGAATAGGAGAGAAATAAAATGACAGAAGAACAATTAAAGACATATTTAGATAGCAAAAAAATGGACGCAGTAGATTCAGCTTTTGATGCCTCTATTGATACGTAGGAAAAGCATACACAAATTTCGCCTGTGTCCGGACACAGGCAATGCTTGCTATGGAAGTATAAATTGTTTTAGTCATTTTAGCAACTATGGAATTATAATACTCATCTGAAGCATAATCGTATATAGACATACCTTGTTGCACTTGTTTAAAATGAGTGTTTTTTTCTAATAGTACATCCTTACTTTCTATTACGGAAATCCAGACTACTAAAGCTGGATCTTGCCCATGTTTATATCGGGCAAAATTTATTTGCATCTTTTCATTTGCACTAAAATTAAAATAATCTAATATGGCATTTGTCTGTTTTGGGGTAAAAGTATCTTTGTCTATCATTCGCTTGTTATGTGGGTTATTAAATTCTGTCCATGCCCATTGACGCCCAAGGAAAAATAATATAAGGAATAATGCTGTCATTACAAAAACGATAAACACAATATAGTATTTTTTAGATATGTCAGATAAAGAAATTGCGGAATGCCTTAATATGCCTAAAAGAACCGTTAAATACGGAAAAAATAGGGCACTAAATCAAATGAGAAAGTTTATGGAGATTAGGAGTAATGAAAAAAAGAAAGAAACAGTAAAGTTATCCCATAGGCACAGGAGCTGTGGTATACTGTGTCTATGTGAAATGAATGGATTTTACAAACCGAGATTTGGAGGAATGGATATATGGCAAATTCATATAGGGTAATAGATGAAGCCACATGGGAAAGAGCAATGCATTGTATGGTTTTTAGAAATAGTGTAGAACCAGCCTTTTGCGTTACATTTGAG
>JAAYNM010000046.1 GCA_012520815.1 Clostridiales bacterium | reverse complement strand
GATCTACAATTTGCTGCTTAAATTCTGGGGTATAGGATTTTTGATTTTTTGCCATGATTGAACACTCCTTTGTTATATTATAGAATGTTCAACTTTCCGTGTCCATAGTTATATACTAACACCAAATTTTCCCATTATATAAAAATAGCGGACTTCCATTGCAGCCGGGTACAGATTAAGTACTAGTGTTTCTATTATACTTCAAATAATAAATCACCATATGATGGCATTGGCCACATATCTTTATCAACAATCATTTCAAGTTTATCAATTGGATCTCTAAGTGCATCCATAGCAACTTTAATTGTATCTTTATAGAAGAATGCCTGAGCTTTTCCTTCTTCCATAGCAACACCATCAGCCTGAGCTTTTACAAGAACTTTAAGTGCTTCTTTCGCTTCTTTAAGTAATGCCGATGTCTCAGCAAGCATTTCTGACTGAACAGATGCATCTGCCCCAGCTCCTTTTACAGAAATCACTGTATCAGCAAGTACTTTTGTATACTTAGACACTGCAGGTATGAGTGATTTAGACGCAATATCTATCATTGTTAATGCTTCAATATTGATTGTCTTAGCATATGTTTCGTATAAAACTTCTGCTCTTGAATGGAGTTCTGATTCTGTGTAGATTTTGAACTTGCCAAATAACTGGATTGATTTTTCTGTTGTAAGTGTTTCAACAGCCTCAACCATAGATTTAATATTTGGCAATCCTCTTCTTTGCGCTTCAACAACCCATTCATCAGCATATGCGTTACCATTGAATACGATTCTTTGATGCTCTGTCATGTTTTTCTTAATTAAATCATGTACAGCCATATCGAAATCATCTGCTTTTTCAAGTAAATCTGCTGCTTCACAGAAAGCTTCTGCTACAATAGCATTGATTGTTGTATTTGGGCTAGCGATTGAATCTGCTGAACCAACCATACGGAACTCAAACTTATTACCTGTAAATGCAAATGGTGATGTTCTATTTCTATCTGTTGCATCTTTTGTAACATCTGGAAGTGTACTAACACCTGTCATAAGTTTTCCACCTTTTAAACAGGTCTTAGCTTCATTTGTTTCAACTAACTGCATTACCACATCATTGAGCTGCTCACCAAGGAAAATTGAAATGATTGTTGAAGGTGCCTCATGTGCACCAAGTCTATGATCATTACCAACGTCCGATGCTGACTGACGAAGTAAATCTGCGTGTATATCAACAGCCTTCATAATACACGAAAGAACTAATAAGAACTGAATGTTCTCATTTGGTGTCTTACCTGGCTCTAATAAATTCACACCATTATCTGTTGTGATTGACCAGTTATCATGCTTTCCAGAACCACTAATGCCTGCAAATGGCTTCTCATGAAGTAAGCAAGCTAATCCATGACGAGTAGCTACTTTCTTCATAGTCTCCATTATTAACTGGTTATGGTCTGCAGCAATGTTAGCTGTTGCATAAATAGGTGCTAACTCGTGCTGTGCTGGAGCAACCTCATTATGCTGTGTCTTAGCTGATACGCCAAGTTTCCATAACTCAATATTGATATCCTTCATATATGCGCCAACACGTTCTCTTATTGTACCAAAGTAATGGTCATCCATCTCCTGACCCTTAGGTGCTGGGGCTCCGAATAATGTACGTCCTGCATATATTAAATCTTTTCTCTGTAAATATTTTTTTCTATCAACAAGGAAGTATTCCTGCTCAGATCCAACAGATGCTATAACTTTTGTAGCTTCTGTGTTACCAAACAATTTAACAATCCTCAATGCCTGCTGGCTAATAGCTTCCATTGATCTAAGAAGAGGTGTTTTTTTATCAAGAGCTTCGCCTGTGTATGAGCAGAATGCTGTTGGAATACAAAGCACAACGCCTGTAGCATCGCTTTTTAAGAAAGCTGGTGATGTACAATCCCAAACTGTATATCCTCTTGCTTCAAATGTTGCTCTAAGTCCTCCTGATGGGAATGAAGAAGCATCAGGTTCGCCCTTAATTAATTCTTTACCTGAAAATTCCATGAGCATCTTGCCTTCTGAATCAGGATTTGTAATAAACGAATCATGTTTCTCAGCTGTGATACCTGTTAATGGCTGGAACCAATGTGTGTAATGTGTTGCGCCTTTCTCAACTGCCCAGTCCTTCATAGCTTTTGCAACTACGTCAGCTGTAGAAAGTGACATCACGCCACCCTTTTCCATTACATTCATTACTTCCTGAAATACTTTTTTTGGTAAACGTTCTCTCATTTTACCTACTGTGAATACATCTTCACCGAAAATAGCTTGTACGTTTAATACTTCGCTCATCTTATCTTCATCCTTTCTTTTCTCATATTCATACATTATACATATAAACATTAATAAATGCGAGCAGATTTTATTTTTTTTTTAAGTATATTAATTTGTTAAAAAATATTTTCAACTTATTCAAAAAATAAAAAAGGCATTCCAAAAAGTTTGGAACGCCATTGTTCTTTCACACTAATTTTATTATTCCTCTGGTGTAGTCTCTTATTGATCAACAGGCACATCAAACACTTCTCTACTTCTAACCAACTGAATAATCATCCTTTGTTCATGGTCAGTGGTACATGTTGATAGTGTAAGAATGTGTGAATCCGCCGTAATCTGTGGTGCCTCTTTAAAATCATATATTGATTGTTCCTTAAATGTATTAACGTACTCAAGGAATTCTTCATCAGTTTCAATTTCCCATGTGTATACTGGACTACCTGTTGCTGGTACTTTAAATGCGGCATATACATAGTACACATAATGATGATCTCCAATATAAATATCCATCGTAGGATTTTCTTTACAATGGGAAGGATCATCATAGTAGAAATTCAAACTACCGAACATTATATGATTTGCCCACGCCTGAACATTGTGTCCATAAAGAATACAG
The DNA here is from genome assembly GCA_012520815.1 of Clostridiales bacterium. Taxonomy (GTDB): domain Bacteria; phylum Bacillota; class Clostridia; order Lachnospirales; family Lachnospiraceae; genus SVEL01. The sequence continues at coordinate 18,836 of JAAYNM010000046.1, read as the reverse complement.
TTCTTGGCATTTAAACCTTCTGTGATTCTGGTGTCAATAAAAATACTACCCACACCGCTAGGATAATTGTTTGACAAATGATTTAAGTAATAGTCATTATCTGAAGGATGCTGGACAATAGGATTGTCAATATATGTTCCATTTCCCTGCCTTATATACCCTTTTGCATTGGGATTATATTCTTTGATTTTCTCAAAATTCCAAACAAACGCAGTTCCATCACCTGTATTATTAAGCACGATTTTTTCGCCATTTACATTATAATATTCAGTATCTACATCATCAATAGACACTGTAAACATATTGGCTATCTCCCCATGTGCATCATTGGTCTCCTGACCTGTTACATAAATAAGTGTCAGCTCATATGAGGAATATGCAAATAGACAAAGTGCACCAAACATAACGGCCCATCTGACAAAATCAAATGGAACAATCTTTCTTTTTTTCTTTTGTGGCTTTTCTACTTCAATTATCTCCATCTCAATTTCATCAAACTGATCCATCTGTGTTTTGTCATCTGTTGTTGAATCCAAACACAATTTTTTATCCGCTTCCTCATCTAAAATACTCTTTATGAAATCACTGTCTATTTCCATCGCAAGACTGGCATTTGTTATTTTTATATATTCAGCATTGGGGGTATCGTTCTTTGCTGCATCATTCTTTGTTGTAACAGACTTTTTATTCATATTTGTAGTACTCTTTTTAATATTAGAATTGCTTTTTGATTTTTTAGTACTCATAGAGCATCTCCTTTCATAAGGCTATTATGTCTCATTATATCAAATTCTTATTACAAAGCCAATAAAAGGTGTACATATTTTATAAAAATTAAATTAAAAATTTACTAAATATTAAATAAGAAAAACTACCACTCCACGGTTTCCCGCAAAGTGGCAGTCTATTATAATTCAGTATAAACATGTATCTCTAATTATTCAGCCTTACCTACAGATCCGAATAATTCCATCTTTTCTTTTACTGTAGCCTTAATAGCTTCATATCCTGGAGCTAAAAGCTTACGAGGATCAAATCCTTTACCCTCTAAATCTTTACCAGCTTCAATATACTTTCTTGTTGCATCCGCAAATGCAAGCTGACATTCTGTATTAACATTAATCTTAGCAACGCCAAGAGAAATAGCTTTTTGAATCATATCAGCAGGAATTCCTGTACCACCGTGAAGTACCAATGGCATATCTCCTGTTAACTGCTGAATAGCATCAAGAGTTTCAAAGCTTAAGCCTTCCCAGTTTTCTGGATATTTTCCATGGATATTACCGATACCAGCTGCAAGCATTGTAACACCTAAATCTGCAATTAACTTACATTCATTAGGATCTGCACATTCGCCTTTACCAACAACGCCATCTTCTTCACCACCGATTGAGCCAACCTCTGCTTCAAGAGACATTCCCTTTTCGCCTACAATCTTTACAAGTTCTCTAGTCTTTTCAATGTTTTCAGCTATTGGATAATGAGAACCATCGAACATGATTGATGAGAATCCTGCTTCGATACACTTCATACATCCTTCAAAACTGCCGTGATCTAAGTGTAATGCAACTGGAACTGTAATGTTTAATTCTTCAATCATTCCATTAACCATTCCAACTATTGTCTTATAACCTGTCATATATTTGCCAGCACCTTCAGAAACACCAAGAATAACTGGTGAATTCAATTCCTGAGCTGTTAATAGTACTGCCTTTGTCCATTCAAGGTTGTTGATATTAAACTGGCCTACCGCATACTTACCTGCTTTAGCTTTCTGTAACATATCTTTTGCTGATACTAACATGTCCTATACCTCCGTATGTCAAATATTATGGCTGCTTATCGCAGTCGCTCTTTCAATTATATCTTATTTTAAAAATAAATACAAGCATTTATCCACCAACTCATTTGAGTACTTATATTCTCCCTTTATTATCCTCAAATCTCTTCCTGTCGTTTTTGCATTTTTGACCAGTTGATAAATCCATAAATATCATTTACCAAGAACATCACAAAGCAAATAATCACCGATAAATAGGTTATATTTACAAGTGTTGCCAGTGTCCATAAAATTATTAAAACTACATCATTTGCAGCATAAGCGACAGCATAAAAAGGACTTCTTTTAAATGTCAAATAGACAGCAATAAAACTTGTTGTAACAGATATTGTACTCAGCGCTAAATTAGCTGTATGAAAGGCTGCTAGTATAAAGTAAAAAATACCGGTAATAACTACAGCCATCAAAATCATGAAAACAAATTCCTTTATCTTTAATCGATTTACTTTTACCTCCGCCTTATTTCCGTTATATGGATTTTTCAACCATGAAATCAATGCAAAAACAGCCATTGGCATAGTCATCCCCAAGTAGGTTAACATCTCTCCGTAATATGAAAAAGTAAAAGAAATAATCCCGTATAATGCACTAAATATAATCATAAGAAATTGTCCGAAGGGGTTTCCCTTTGCACTGAGAATCAACGAAGTTACACCGATCAACGACGCAGCCAGCGTTAAATAATTTTCCCTGTCAAAAATAAAAAATGATACTAAAATCAGCACAACCGAAATGCACCACAATAGAAGTTCTCCCTTCGTAAAATAATTCAGTAATGCTGTTGTTTTCTTTGATAACATATAAAAACCTCCATATAAACAAAAACAAGCACCCATATACACATCTTCTAAGACCTAACGATGTGCAACGAATGCTTTCACATTTCTACCCGGTGGCAGAGTAACTATTTTATTTTATATAAAATATCATATCTTCATAGGCAAGTCAATAGTTACCTAAAATTGCTGAATGGATTTATAGAACGTAAAAAAGAGACACTTCCCAAACTGATGTGAAGTTACATTCCGCTAGCATACCCAATTATCAAGCCATTCTTTTCGGCATAATAGCTACATAGACCTCGTGTTGGTATAATAGTTACTTTTACATCAGACCATATATTTTGAATTTCTGTTTTGACTTTTTCAGCAAATTCAATGTTGTGACAATGACTAATAACTACAGTTTTAACCTGAGCTGCTCTTTGCTTCATATCGTTTATAACAATGCCCATAGCTTTCTCTCTGCCTCTTGCAATGCCTTTAATTTCAATAGTTCCCTTTTCGCTTCCGATACCAATACCTAAAAGTCCCAATTTATTTGCAATAAATCCTGTAAGCTTATTCATTCGTCCGTTTTTAACTAAATTATCGAATGATGAAAGAACAAAAGAAGTATATAAATGTTTCATATATTGACGAGTTTCGTTAATAACATCATCAAACTGCTTATCCTTAGAAATAAGTTCACATATTTTTCTTAAAATCAGAACCATTGCTGGTCCAGTAGATAAGGAATCAATTATGACAATTTTTTTATCGGGATTATTTTCTAATATCATATTTTTAGCAGCATATGCACTATTGTAACTACCAGAAAGACCACTTGTTATGGTAAGAGCTATTACATTACCCTCCTCATTGAATTTTTCATACCAAGAATCAGTAGACGGACAAGCTGTACAACTTGCACTACTGCATTTTTTCATTGCAGTTATAAGTTCATTTGTATCTAAATTTTCATTATCTATATACTCTGCTTCCCCCACATTTATTACAAAAGGGACTGTTGAAAATTTGATATCTTCACAATCAATCTCCATATTAAATAAGTCAATGCTTGAGTCAGCTACTATATTCCATTTCATTTTTAAAATCCTCCATAGAAATTTATTCTTATTATAATTGATTATATCTTGTCACCGTGTCGAACTCGTAAATTTAAAATACAACTTAATTTACCATTAGTTTACCTGTATAAAAAACCACTAGCCCATTAAAATGTATACCAATGGTTAGAAATATTAAATTAACATTGCCTTAATTAGTTTTTATAGGCAAAGTAACTGTAAATGTACTACCCACAGACACTTCACTTTGCACACTAATCGTTCCCTCGCAAAGTTCTACAATTCTTTTAGCAATAGAAAGTCCTAACCCTAAGCCCTGCTGCGAGTGTGAAGTATCTCCTTGAAAATATGGATTGAACAAATATTGCCTAATATCCTCACTGATGCCCTCACCCGTGTCGGATATTTTTATCACTGCATTATCATTTTCTATCATAGTCACAACTGATATTTCTCCACCAATTGGTGTGTATTTGATTGCATTGTCTAGTAGATTCAGCCATAAATGTTGCATCATTTCTTTGTTTGCTGAAAACATAATAGGCAAAAACTCGCCACTAAAATCAATCTTTTTTCTTAGCCATTTGCCGGACAGAATAATTGAACATTGACGTATTTGCTCACTTAAATCGTATTGTTCAGATTCTGTCACAATCTGCTGAGATGATAGTCTGGACAAAAGTATAGTATTACTTGCTAAATTTGAGAGTCGTGCCGATTCATCCACAATAATTTGAAGATATTGTTTTTGTTCCTCTAATGGTAATTCTTTTTCAAGTAATAACGAAGCAAAGCCATTTATAGATGCAATAGGTGTTTTGAACTCATGAGAATAGTTGTTAATAAAGTCATTACGTAATATTTGTACACTTTCAAGTTCCGCACACATTTTATTAAAACTCATATATATTGGTGCAATCGTCCCTTTCTGATCATTTGGAATTCTTGTTGCATAATTTCCATCGGCAACACTTTTAATTGCATCATAAAGCGTAATTACTTCCTTTACACGCCTGCGGTGTGAAACAACATTATATGGAGCTAATGCTAAAACAAAGATAACGAGTGTACCAATTAATTCATAGCCTGCTATTTTATAAGTATCTTTAACACCAAAAATATCAACTACGAGCCAAGTCATAAACATAAGTGACGATAGTGCAATTCCAATTATTATAATGGTTTGAAAAAGTAGTTGTGGAAAGATTTTATTTGTAAGTTTTACAAGTTTTTCTTTATTTTCTTCTAGTCTATTCATCGTCATTCACCTGTACCCACATCGGCTTTATAACCAAGTCCCTTTATCGTAACGATATTAAACTCTGTTATATCCTTCAATCTATTACGAATCCTGCTAATATGTGTTTTTACGGTTTCCTCACCAGTTTCAGCATTCAGACCCCAAACACTATCAAGCAATTGTTCTTTTGAGAAAATTTGATCAGGATAGGACAGTAGTTTGAACAAAAGATCAAATTCCTTTTTGGGAAGTTCAACATATACTGTATCTGTATATACTGCGTATTTTTCCGAGTCAACTGTTACACTGCCGATTTCAATTTTCTTACTTTGAGCTATATTGAATCTCCTCAAAAGTGCCGCCACTCTCCAAATCAGTTCATCACTGCTAAATGGTTTTGTCATATAATCATCTGTTCCAAGAGAAAATCCCTGTTGCTTATCTCCCAGCGATTCCTTTGCTGTAAGAAGTAGGTAAGGCGTCGTATACCCTTCCCCACGCACGGTTTTCAATAATTCGTATCCATCCATACGTGGCATCATAATATCTGCTACAATTAAATCCACACCACCTTTATGAATGTTCTCCAATGCTTCAATGCCATCACTAGCACATACCACCGTATATGTGTCCGTTAGTCGTGCCGCAGTTAGCAGTCTCATATTTCTGTCATCTTCTACAATTAGTATTGTTGCCATAATGTCACCTCACTTCTTTTCCTTAATTATAGCATATTTTTTTAAAACTAAATCTTTCTCTTTTATCATATTATATCTTCTTCTAGTATCTGCTTTGTAACAAAATTTCAATGATTTATTTACTTTGAGTTTACATGGTGTTTTTTAGGTTTATATGCTTTAATTACAGATGTAATAGGAAAAAGAGAAACCATATGGTTTCTCTCTTCCAACTATATATTTCATATAAAATTGCTTGATTCTTTATTTATTTGCCTGATTTCTAATTGACTTATATGTCTCCTTATAGAAATACATATTCTTGTCAGCTTCATCATAGAGGTCTCTAACTGTCTTTCCTTCTGGATTGTCAACTGATCTTATTGCATTACCATATGCAGGGGATAACAAATACTTCTGATCCTTATTCGCATTTAATGCATTTAATTGGTTTTGCATTTCTTTGAGTAGCTCTTCATATTCTTCCTGCGTCTTATTTACAAGAATACAAATGAATTCATCTCCACCCATTCTTCCTACAAACCCTTCTTTTCCGAAACTCTTTACTAAAATTCTAGCAAATTGTTTCAGGGCATCATCACCAACCTTATGTCCATACTTATCGTTGATTTGCTTGAAATCATTCAGGTCGAAATTTACTACCATAATAGATTCGTGAATATTTGTTTCATACTTATCCATCATAATTGTACATCTAGCGCGGTTATTAATTCCTGTTGTACCATCAATGAATGCTACTTTTTCTTTAGCATTTAGTTTCAAAATAAATCTAATTGTAACTAAAATAATAATGATAAGGATAAGAACTGAAGCAAGCTGTGTAATATACATGCCCTCGAACTCGCCTACTGCATCTTCCTTAGGTACTGTAAGAATAATCTTCCAGTCTGTATCCTTTATGTTTGTTATACATGTGAAATACTCTTTACCATCAATGGTAACCTCACCTGTAACATTTACGGTATTCTTTAGATTATCTTTAATAAATGAAACGTCATGATTTTCTTCATTTGAATAGTATGAAGAAATATTAACTTTTCTGTGTACTAGGGTCATATCGCTACTAGCAACATACTCTCCAGCACTATTTACAATAACAACTTCCTCATTGTTAGTAGACATTGCTTCTACCAAATCGTATATGCCCTGAAGATCCATAGCCGCACATAAAATTCCTGATTTTGTGTTGTCCTTGTATATAGATGTACATAATGTTGTAATAGATTTTGAAGCACCAAAATCCATAAATGGTTCTGTAATAAATCTGTCTACTTCAGAAATGCTTGCAAAAAATGGTTCATTCTTCTGATCTTTGATTACATTATCTCTAACATAATATCCATTACCATTCATGTCCATTATAAACAACTGCTCGAATCCCATATTGCCTTGGTTTGCCTTTATATATGCGTACTGTTCTTTCCACGTCATATTGCTAATCTCTGGAACTGTTGCAAGATATTCAAGCAATTCAAATTTCTTCTCGAACTCTGCCTCTATTTCCTTTGCTGATTGCTCTGTTCTGTTACTGATAGAAGTACTTGCATACTCAACTGTACTATCATATGTTTCACTATAGTTCACCATTGAAATTACAAATAATACTACTACTACTGATAAAATTAATACGGAGAAAAGGATTATATCTCCTGCGCCTAATTTAGCACCATCATTAAGATTCTTCTTACTTCTCATCATCATCACCATCGTCCTTTGAGTCTTTCTTTTTGATTACAACCACAAGTAACAATACAGCTGCTATCACACAAATAATAATAATTTTAGTAACATTTGTCTTATCACCTGTCTGTAATTGGGAATTGTCTTGACCACTGTCTCCACCATTTCCACCTACATACTGATCTTTAACTGTTGTTTCTTCTTGATCACCTTGGTTGTTTGTTTGATTGGTTGGATTTTCTTCTTGTGTTCCTTTTTTCGTATCCTTTTCTGGTTCTATAGTCGGTGTAGTTGGTTCCTCAATAGATTCCCAACCTGCCGTCAGGGCAATATTGCCAGTCATTGACGAAATTTCTGTAACTGTATTTCCGGCATTGTCTTTCCAGCCTGTAAACTTATATCCTTTTTTGGATGGGGCTAAAAGGACAATTGTATCCTCCACTGTGTAAGTAGTTGGATTGTCATTTATAGTTTTCTCATCCACTTCATTGTAATCAATGTAATATGTAATTGGTTCAAACTTTGCGCTAACAATAATATCACTGTCAGGCATTGCAAACATATACATACCCTTGTCTGCACTTACAGCAGGGATAATATAATCTGTTAAAGGTAAATTATCCTTCAAACCTCTTACATTGAACAATGAAACAGGTGTAGTTAAAACTTTTGTATAAACAAGTGTATTTGGCACTAACTGATATCCTTTAACAGCAGCTACATTTATCAATACACTTTCTGATACCTTATATCCATCTGTAACTACAGGATATATTATAGAAATTGTTCCTTTACTTGTATCATTTACATCTATAGTAATATTATAAATGTCTTTAAAATCAGCTGGCCAGTCAGCCTTTAAAACCATATTTCCGAAGCTCCATTTTGAAACTCCTTTTATCGGGGTAGTAGTTACTTCATCGTAGTTTGCGTCATCATTATCCTGAATAACTAGTAACCAACCTACTTGACTCTGAATCAAATCCTTAAAGTTGAATTCATCAAAAATAGTGTAGGTCAAAGGATTAGAAGTATTATCATATCCTCTTACATCCCAATACTGAATAGTAAATGTTGTAAGCTTAATTCTGATTGATATCTTTAATACAGAATCTTCATTTACATCCTTAGGTACTGTAATAATTTGCTTTGAATCTCTAATTTTTTTTGTAGTATCTTCGTTTGTTGTACTTAAATATTCGTACTTGAAGCTGCAATCATTAGGAGCTTCTCCTGAAGCTGCAAATTCAATTCCTTTTCCAATCTCCACTATTCTATAGCTTCCGTCGGCATTATAAATAAAATCTCCATCTTCGTCAATAGCCACGAACTCAAAATATATTTTATCTTCTGGTATAACATACGCATACGAATGAGTCTCACCTGTAGTCTCATCAACTACTTCTTCTATTGTAATCTCTGCCATACTATCGAGAATTTCATCATAGAGATATGGAATTACTTTCACTACATCTGAAACCTCATTTGTTTCAGAATCATATACTGTAATATCAATCGGGTATCTAGAAACCTCTTTCCATGTACCTACGAAAATGTAATTGCCAAGATCCTCTATAGACGTAACAACAGGATCAGATTCTCCGTTTGCGATATTGCTCTTCCAACCAACAAAACTGTGGAATCTATCATTTCTAGTTGCAATAGCAATGGCATCCTCACCTAAAATACTATTAATTGAAGCAGGGAATGTTATATCCTCAATTGTGTATGTGTACGTCTTCCAAGGCACTGTGCTATCAATACCATCAAAGAATTTTATACTGTACTGCGTAGCTATGAATGTACTGTTGTTATTTACAACAAATACATCGTTTTTATCGAGTCCTAATGTGTATGCTACTGCATTATCTGACCACATATCTGTAAATGATTTTACACCTGAAATGCTAACGCTCCAGTTCATAGGTGATATTTGATATCCGCGTTTTGATGTAACATTCATTGTGACATTACTTACTGCCTCTGTAACTAATGTTCTATAGTAACGTCTGCCGCCTTCCGTAACTACATTTGCCTCGAAGGGAAGTGCCTGTGATCCCATCAATATAGTAACATTTGTAGCATTAAAGAATGCTTCATCTACATATACATAAAATCTATTTTTCTTGTACAAACCTTCTACTTTTAAAGTGGAATAAACTGAACCTTTGTAATATGAGTTGCCACTTTCTTTAGTATAAGTGGTTCCGTCCACACTCCATCCAATGAAATCATAGAATTCAACCTCTGGAGGATTTGGTAACTGTGAATCATCCGGATTCAATGTGTATGATGTTCCATATGGTATCTCATCTATTCTAATTAACTTCTCTTCACCATCTGCATTTGTATAGAAATATTCTATCGCTGTTTTCCACTTAGCCGTAAGTTCAATCTGTCCATTTGTAAGGACTGAACCATCTAAAATATCTTGTACACTTATCTCTGTATACAACTTATCTCCAATATACCATCCATCAAAAATCAAATCTGAGGTACTTGGCTCAGATAATATAAAGCTCTCACCGTATTTATATGTAGTAGATGCGTTATTGCTATAAGAATGGGCTGTAGTATCATCCGAAGCAATTCCTGAATGATATACAACCGGTATGTCACCACCATATATCACCGAAATCTGTGTAGCTGTTTCTGGCATCTTAAATGATGTGGTGTAATATACCTCTCCATAAGCGTCTTTCTCTTGTGTAACTGGGTACCCCGATTCTCCAACCATTATACCAGTTACTTCTATAGAAGATGGTACATCATATACTAAAACATCAACCATTCTTCCAGCATCCAATGTATACTTAGGAAATGCTCCATTCTCTGGAAGAACTTCTGCATCATTTTGATAAATCTTAATATTTTGTGTAGAACTTATATAACTGTTAGCACTAATTGTCAATTCTGCGGTTGGTGTTGCTGGGAGATAGAAAAACAACTTATCTCCAATGTTATTCACAATTCCAGCCGATGAACTGTTGCTATGTCCATATCCAACATAGTTGTATCCTATAATGTCAATGCTAATCTCTCCTCTTGTTCCATCAAGAACAGTATTTGCTGAATATGAGTTAGAATACTTACTATCTTCTATTGTAATAACATCGTTATATGTCGTCTTGAATCCACCTATACCATATAAATCTATCTCGAATAAGTATAGTTTCTTTCCTTCGTTATTTTGTATCGCTCCATCATTTTGATCTGAAGCTGCATTCATATATAATGAACCGCCATTTATCTCTATAATATTACCATTACCAGCAGCACCTGTAACTGAATTACGTCCACTACCAATACATGGGCCGATATTATTCGTCTGAATCGCTACAGTGCCGCTGTTTATCTTTACTTTACCAGCATTTCCTGCAGGGTTTGTAATTGTATCACTACCACCGCCACCAATACCTGCTCCGTAGCCTTTATTGAGGATATTTAATTCAACCTCACCATCTATAGTGATATCTGCTGCATTTACACTAGTTCCAACAAGAAATTCTTTACCAAGTTGTAACCGTGTCGTTTCTGTATAATTAGTTCCATATTTTGCATTTAAATATTCGTATGCACTTTGCTGTCCTATGTTGTTTCCGTTCTCATCTAGGTAATAGTATGGTGAAAATGTTGTAGAAGACTTTCCTGGACTTAATACTACTCCTACATCTACTGTGGCTTCGCCACCACCAATAGCTGCACCGTATCCGTTAGTTGATGTAACAAGTGAGAGAACTGATGGTGTAGATGATGATGATTTATAATTAGAGATTGTAAGTGTAGTTTTGTATATTACAGATACTTCCGTAAGTAGGTGTGAAAGTTTTGCATGACTAGCAATTTTTTCTGACTCTGATAATTTAACAAGGGATGCATTCACGTTCTGTGTTGTTATGAGTGCATATCTACTTGCTTTTCTAGTACTCTCTAGGTTACATGTTCCTTTAACCAAAATCTTATAGTTACCTGTAACGTCTGCTGCTGGAGCGTTTAAATTGATAATATACTTATCCTTTGATGTCACAATGTTCACATTATCTAAGATAATGGTTACATCTTTAACATTTCGATCAGCAGGTACTACATTAATAGAAACGTTCTCCCAACGGGTACTGCCTCCGGATATGGTGTATGTACCATTTGAAACCTTCAGTGTAATATCCGTATCATGACTTTTCAGTTCGTAGGAGGTATCAGATACCTCCACTTCCAAAGCCTTCGCTTCTCCTATGTTACTTATAATAGCAAAAACAACCATAGCACAAAAAGCCACCGCTAATGCCGCGCCTAAAAGTAAATTTTTTTTCATAAAGATAAAATCCTTGTTTTTTTCCTTATATCCATTGGCCATCCCTCCTTGGAAATACCTAAATTTTCACTTAATCACAATATGGACAGCATCCTTGCCGTCAGTTTATAGTAAATATAGCACATATGTTGACATATTTCCACCTTTTTGTTGAAATTTTTCACCCTTTTTATGATACTTCCGAATTTTTCCAAGTTTTTTGTTGACATAATTTGTCAACAATTTTTTATAGATTTTATCTTCATAATCTAAACGCTTTCACCACCGATAAGTTGCTTTGTCTCAGCTTTCGAAATATATATAGCAGGTGCAATCGTAGATATGATGGCGATTCCAATGAAGAATATGAAAACTTTTATCAATGAATATCTCATAAAACATACATCTGCAAAAATATCCGTGCCTTGTGAATATGTTATTGCAACAGCGCCTAGAGCACCCAGTAGTAATACTAATATATTTTCTATAAAAATTGTTTTTATGATATCCATTGAATTTATGCCATTTGCATAAAAAATTCCATATCGCTTCTTGTTCTTATATATTTCCAAAATCATTATGCTTGAAGATATAATAATAGATGATAAAACTGCCATTATGGACAATTCCAGAATCAGATTTATAAATACTGCATTTTGCATATCATTATCATCAAAGATATCTGAGATGTTCTTTACTGAAATTTTGCAATTATAATCTTTTAACTCCTCGTTTGATTTTTTTACAAACTCAGAAATATCCACTCCATCTTTGAATACGACCAAGTATTCACCCCACAAAAACTTCTCAAACCATTCATTATTTTCCGTTGGAATATACAATATCTCTGCATCAAACACATGTGTGCTTTCATCAGCATTACCCATAGCGGTATGAAGTCCCGACCGATTATACAATTCTTGCCCTTCTGATAGGATTCCTGCCACTATCGCTGTGTTTTCATCGTTTCCTATATCCATACCTCTATGTATATAGTATTCTGTTCCCAAAGGTACATCTCTATATTCATAGCCCAAATATAAAAGATAATGACATTCTTGTGGGAACTCGGAAATTTCATCAGGTTTCTCTCCTTTATATAGTTCTATATTCTGCGTAAAAAAAACCTCCATAGTCGCTGATTGAATATTTAATCCACGACCACTTTTGCTGCCAATTTTCTCATAAACTTCTTTTTGTCTTTGAATAAGTTTTTCCACATCGGACCATTCCGTATCGCTCCAATTGTCACCGACCATCATTTCATTATATGACATCACAACTATGTCTTTTGATTCATTCAGATAATCATATATTTTAGTTCTATTATCTATATTGTACTCTATCTCATCTACTGTCATATAAAATGTATTCTCATTACCATATGTCAGCAATCTATCTGAATTATTCCTAGATAGTTTATATGCATCCATAAAATAGATGGCACAACTAACTAAAATTATAGAAAATGCATTGAGTAAAACTATACCCAAAAGTTTGATATGTTTTTTTCTTATATCTTTAATAGTTAATTTTAAAATAGCCTTTATCTTCATATTCCACCTACTTACTTTTCATTCCATTTATAGTTTCAATTTTACTTATGTATAAAACATTTACCAATAATTCTACAATTAATATTACAAATGTATAAATTATGGTTTTAATATTCCCATTAGACACATAAATAGACAAATCAAGTGGAATTGATTTAATAAAAGAATATATTATCTGTAGTATAACACTAAGTATCACAGCCAAAACAAAACACTTCATATACTCATAAATAACCTGCCCATATATTCTCAGTGTCGAATATCCAAATGTCTTTCTAATAGCAAATTCTTTATTTTTATGTTTTATCCAAATAAGTACAACTAAAAAAACATTAAAAAAGCATACTATATTTATAAGTTTTACAACATTTTTTCCTATTACAGAATACAAATACTCTATATCCATCATTCTTGCCACTTCATCTATTTCAAAATAGCAATTTACTGAGTTTAAGTATTCATTTATCTTCTCTAAATCACTTTCAAGTTTCATTTCACTATCATTTGTGCAAACACAATATTCTGGAAAATAATCATAATTTACAATTCTATCCAATTGATAATCTTGTAAGAATCTTTTCATGTTTTCATAAGATACTATAATTCTATTATCTTTACCCGATGGGGAAGTTGTTTTTAAAACCCCTCCCACTTCAAACGGAATATCATTTAAATTTATCATTTCTTTATTGTTTTCCTCATAGACGTAATCAACTAAATCATTGCCTATCACTGCTACTAATTTGTCCACTTCAAAGTCTATTGTTCCTTTTACGAGTGGCAATTCTATAATTTCACTGTTACCTATATACATCTCAACATCTGTTTTACTTACGCCTTCACCTGCATTCATCTCCACATACTGTATGGTATTACACGAAAATATACTTAATAATTCTATGAAATCATTATTGCTAAATTCCTTAACTATCGATTCATTTAAATCATCTATAGTATCTTCATACTCAAGATTTTCTGATTCTTCCATATTAATTTTATGCACTCTAAAATCTATAGAATACTTATATCCAATTTTCTTATTCGTATCTGTTGAATCTCCAATGCTATTAATTCTTGCCACATTTATTGTGGTAAAAATCGTCATAACAAGGGAAATGACTAATACAATACTTGTAAGTATTGATCTAAAATATTTTTTTACATAATAGTACATATTCCCTCCTATTCTACGATTCTTCCGTCCTTTAATTTAACAATCCTATTAGTTGCATTTGCCACATTTATATCATGAGTTACTACAATAACAGTTTTACCAAGTTTATTTACCTGTTTAAGAATTTCTATAACGTTTTTACTATTTTCAGAATCCAATGCCCCCGTAGGTTCATCTGCTAAAATAATACTATTACCTGACGCTAATGCTCTTGCTATTGCGCATCTTTGCTTTTCGCCCCCTGATATCTGGTTTGGGTATTTCCTTGCAAGTTTTTCTATCCCCATCATATTCATATATTTTTTAATAGTAGCTTTTTTTTCTTTCCTGCTTTTACCCTTTGCAATAAGTGGAACTTCTATATTCTCGTACACAGTATAATCATCAATCAATGCAAAGTCTTGAAAGATAAAACTTATATTTTCTCGCAAAAATTTCTTTCTTTTCCCTATAGACATATCGCTAACACAGATATCATCTACATAATAAGTTCCACTTGTGGCACTATCTATACAACCTATAATATTTAATATTGTGGATTTTCCTGAGCCTGATTTGCCCATTATAGATACAAATTCACCATCATCAATGTTCATGCTTACTTCATTTACTGCATAGGTTCTATTTTCTTTTGAACCATAGGTTTTTACAATGTTTTCTAATTTAATCATATTTACCTCTTCATAAGTAGAGGGGGAATTTCTCCCCCTCATTGTTTTTAGTTATATAAAAGGTTTCCCTTCTTTTCCACAAATCACTTGAAAACATTACCATTTTCTACACAAATTGTCAATACAATAGTAGTAAAGAAGTTGCACTTTTCAGTTTGCAAATTTATCACCAATATAATATACTACATTAGTAACACTAATAATAAAGTGAATAGTATCATTTTATTTTTTAGCTAAATTGAAGACAATTATGTTAGAGGATATTATGTTAAAGGATATTACTGTTAGCGTTGAGAATATAACAAAAGCATTTGGGAAGAAGAGAGTGCTAGAAGGCGCATCTTTTGAAGCATACTCTGGAGAATGTGTGGGTATTATTGGAATGAATGGGTCAGGAAAAACCACCCTTTTCAATATTATCGCCGCTTATACCAGTTCTGATTCTGGTACAGTGAAAATCTATGGTGAAACTATTACTAAACTTCATTCATCATCAGTGCTTGGGTACATCCCACAGGAAAATCCTCTGATTGAAGATTTATCAGCTATGGATAATCTAAAGCTGTGGTATTGCGATAGTCATCTCAATCTTAAGGAAGAATTGACAGATGGTGTGCTTCATACTTTGGGAATTCATGAATTCACCTCCACACTTGTCAAGAATTTATCTGGAGGAATGAAAAAAAGACTTAGTATTGGTATTGCAATGGCTAGTTCCCCAAAGGTCTTATTGTTGGATGAACCTGGTGCTGCCTTAGATATAGTAGCAAAGGAAACCATACGAACATACTTAAGTACATTTGCTAAAGATGGCGGTACAGTGATTATTGCCACTCATGATGAAGAAGAACTATCTCTTTGTAATAAATTATTAGTTATGAAGGATGGTATCTTAAAGGAAATTTCACCTTCACTCAGAGGCAAGTCCCTCGTGAAGGAAATATTATAAAATTTGAATGTTTTGATTTAATTTCAGGAGGACAAAATGAAGAAAAAAATAGGTATTATTGCCGGTGTTTCTGCCGGTGTCGTTACACTAGGTGCTGTAGGTGCGACAGCGTTTTTATTAACACGAAATGCTGGGGAATTAGCTGATATTTCCGATAGAGAGGCTATCGAGCGAGGATTTGATTACATGCTCTCTAGTGAAGAATCACAACTTAGCGAACTTTTTAATTATTTAACAGATAAAAATATTCAATTATCAGGCACTTCTTCTATGAGCGTTGCATCTGATGAAGAAGATTTTGTTGGCTTACCTGAGAATGGCATGGACTTTAATCTAACTTATGGGGCTACATTTGATAGGGATAACTCTAAGGGATTAGTTTCCTTTGACTTAGATATACCTACCTACCCATCAGCAGATATGTCTGTATATTATGATGAAGATGTATTAATGTTTTCAAGCAAGGAACTTTTCAATGACATCTACTATATTGATTTAGAAAATTTTGTTGAAGACTTCAATAATTCGATTTTTTCAGATTTAAATGGTGAGATTACAGCTACCCAGATGGAGGCGCTTATTTCATCTTCTGCAACCTATGACTTTAGTGCTATTGAAGATGGTATGAGAGAACGTCTTGAAAAGGATATAACTGCATTACTTGACAATACCATTACTTCAAGAAGTGATGATTCCGAAAGTTTCCCATATGGTAGTGCTTACGCTATTGAAGGAAAAGTACAAACCTCTGATTTAGTAGATATCGCATATAATCAAATTCAATACGTTATTACCAATGAAGATTTTATATCATATATGGAAGATAGTTATGGAAGTCTTTTCCAACTAAATGATATGGAGGATATAACAGGTTCATCTACTAATATTCGTACACTTTTATCACAGGCTTCTCTTGGAATGTCCCTTTACTATCAAAAAATAACCAATCAAGTTATTGATGTTATTGGTAGCGATGTTACATTTACTATGTATCTCACAAAAGATGTGAAAGTAGCAAGTTTTTCTACTGATATCAATATTACTGACGACGAAAGTACATTACCTCTTTCTTTTGCAATTGACTTTGAAGGAGAGGATGAACCAAAAGATTCTATCAATGCTAGATTTTTCGCCAAACATCCTGAAAATAATGAGGTGCTTTTTAAATTATCATATAAGTTGATTACTGATGGTGATACCATTACTAATACTGTAAAATTTAATGCCGATAGTACTGATATTTTCAAGTATGTCTTCACTGATAATACTAAGGATCACACTTTTGACATTAAACTTTCATTACTTGATGACAATGCTTTATCAAAGAGCATTTCAGAGGACGATACCTATACTAGCAAATTCACTTCTAATGGTAGCTATGAAATAACCGATACTAGCTATAAATTAAATGTTGATAATGCTTCATTAATGCTTGTTGGTAAGAAGGTTTTAGAATTTAAACTTAGCTTTGATATACGTGAATTTACAGGTGAGATTGAAGTTCCTACAGGCAAGAAAATAAACTTTCTTTCCCTTGATGAATCAGAATTAGAACATCTATTTGAAAAATATAGTAGATAAAAGGTACTATTATGAAGTTTAGAATTTTGCTTTCTTTAGAAATAAAAAACACATTAAAAAAGATTCCATTTATGTTACTTGGATCAGTTGCACTTATTGTAGTTATAGGTGCAACTGCTTTTTCTGCCAATAAATATATCTACGAGATGCCTGTTGATGTGAATGTAAAAATAGCAGTGGTTGTGGAAGATGATTCAAGAATGATTCCTTACATAACCAGTATGATTCAAAACTCTGAGGGCGTTAATGATAATGCCACATTGATAATGTGCGACCGTGATGAAGTAAATGCTTATCTAGATGGTGGTGGTGTAGCCGCTGCGGTTATTATTCAAGAAAATGCCGTCAAAGATATTATGAATGGCACAAATACTCCAATTAAAATAATTTTCCCTAAAAACTCTGGCTTTGAATCCGCTATTATAAAAGAGGTGGCAGATACCGCTGCTTCCCTACTCACCACTGCTCAAGCTGGTATTTATGCTGGATTAGATTTTTATAGAGATGCTGGAAAATATGACGATGCTGATGATATGCTAGATGGCCTCAATGCTAGATATATTACTATGGTTCTCTTTCGTAATTCGGTTTTCAAAGAGGAAATACTATCTGCCACTGGAGGCAATTCCCTTGGACAGTATTATGTTTCCTGCGGTATTGTGATGTTTTTATTGCTGTTCTCAATCAATATAGCCGTTACATACAGAAAATACAGTTTTAATATGTCCTCAAAACTTGAGGTATCAGGGGTTCGAATCCCGTTACAGCTGCTAATAAAATATATCTGCATTGCTATCGTATATGTGATTTTTACAGCTAGCCTTTCTATTATCGGACTATTTTTTATAGAATTTAGAACACTCTTATTTATTATTATAGCTGTTTTATTATCATTGCCTGCCATATCAGCAATGGTTCTATTTTTCTATGAACTAATGAAAAAACCAGCAACTGGAATTATGGCTCTCTTCCTTGTAAATATTATATTACTTTTTATATCAGGCTGTTTTATACCTTCACTTATGTTGCCTGAAAGCATTAATATTCTTGCAAAATATACTCCAATTCATTATAGCATTTCTCTATTAAATGATGCCTTTTTAGGAAACCTAGTGGGACGAAATGTTATTATTCTCATTGGATTCTCAATAATATTTTTCTTATTTACTGTATTAGTAGCTAATCGCAGAAATAGAAAGGAGATGGCATAATGAAAAAGTTTTTTACATGGTTTTATTATTTATCTAAACGACAGTTTAAAAACTGGTTGTTCATTATACTTTTACTTATTATGCCCCTTTGTGCAT
>JAAYNM010000045.1 GCA_012520815.1 Clostridiales bacterium | reverse complement strand
CCTGAAATAGCAAGTAAATGTGCAATACCTGATTTTGTATAAAGTTCCTTAATATCCTTATCTGTATGAGATTTATCACCTAATATCATTGCCTTTAATAGACCAGCACTTTTTTTATCGCAAATTTCATCTATACATTTCTCAAGGATATTCCTCATATTACCCGAAAATATCTTTATCTCATCTACGCTATTATTTTCTATCACAATAGAGTCTGCCTTAATCTTCAGACCAAATCCCTTAGAATGGAGATAATCATATTCACTAAAATTCCCTGGATTTCTAGCTACACCCATAAAATCTACTACACCTTTGATAGTCACTATGTTTCCTGCACTTATTTCATAAGGTAAACTATCTATGTGAACTTCATAGAGTATACCCTCCACTTTAATAACAATTACATAACCGTAATTGTCTTGACTAACTTCTATTATTTCTTCACTAATAGAAATATAACTACCACTTGGCAAATCATCCAGGGTATTGAATTTTGTTTTGAAATATGCCATATTTATGGCACCTATAGAAAAAAATATAAAAAGATATATAGAAGTTTTGAGAATTCTTCTTTTTTCTTTTAGAATGCCATAACCATCTGGCAATGACATTCTACGAATTGCCCATAATGTTATTAAAAACAAAGAATATACTGCGATTATTATTACAATAATCCATCTTAATGGGATGTTAATAATATATGCCGTCAACTCTCCTATGGTTAAGGCCAAAACCATTCCTAGAAATGGTCTTTTAATATTATCACTCCTTTTCTTCTGTTTCCACAATATCTAAATTACGATTAAAAGCTTTATTTATTGCATATGTCTCATGCAATTTCTTACTTGGGTCTCCATCAATAATAATTTGAACTTTGTTTATATATGTCAATTCAGATAGAGAATTTACTACTGAATAAATCATTATATCGTCTTTTACTGCCAGTACCGAATCATTTATGGCACTATCAAAGTAAACATAACAAATACCATTTCTGGTAAAAGCATCAAGTACATCACAATTTGCTGGTAGCGTTCGATAATATCCTGACATTTTAGGTCCATCAATAAGTTTCTGTACAATATACTTTTCTAAGGTTGTACTACCATTGTAATTTATTTCTACTTTTGTATTTTTTAGTTTGTCACCTGTTTTATTGGCAAAATACAAAGTAACTTCCGTACTGGTATTTTCTAAAATAGATTCACCCGATACATCTGCAAAGTCAGATGCTTTCATAAGTGATACCGTATTATTCTTAAACATTTGAGGCTGGTTATTTACATTAATACCTACAAAATCAACACCCTCAACCTGTGTTAATGTAAGTACGAGAGCCGCCCTAGTAAGCAATTCATCCTTCTCTAACAAGTTAACATATCCATTTGATAAATCTAAATATATGATATTTTCTGCCTGACTATAGTTATTCACTCGAATTATTTCATTCAAGACATTAATGTATAGTCCTTCTTCATCCTCTTCCTGCAAATATCCTATCAATTTATCTAAAATTACATTACTATCCTTTGATTCGATATTATAGGTTTCTTCTATAAGTTTGTTACCTGATTTATCAATGTAGTACACGTTATAATTGAACTCACTACTTCTTTTTTCTTCTTTGGCACAAGAAGTAAGCATAAAAAATGCCATCATAAAAACAAGTAGTACAAACGAATTTGAGATAAATTTATTTTTTATAGTCTTCATAATTACATCTCCTTGTCTACTTCTTTGGTCTCGCAAGAGGGATTCTCACAGTAAATGTAGTTCCTTCACCCTCAACACTATGCAGCTTTATTTCACCATTATGTATTAAAACTGCATTGTTTGTAATGGCTAGTCCTAGTCCAGTACCGCCTGTTTCTCTGGACCTTGCTTTATCCACTCTATAAAATCTTTCAAATATCTTCTTTTGAGACTCTTCAGGTATTCCAATTCCTGAATCTTGTATCTTAACATAAAAATACTTCAAATCGGCATTCAAGGAAACCCTTACCCATCCATCCATAACATTATATTTTATGGCATTTTCAACAAGGTTGGAAACTATCATAGTTAACTTCACCTCATCTACTTCCGCAACAACAGGCCTAAAGCTCTCTAATACAAGTTCAATATTTTTCTCGGCTGCTATAGGCTTTAACCTTTTAAGAACTCTTTCTACTAGTTCATTAATATCCACACTGGTAATAACAAGACTATCTGACTTCTTATCCATTTTAACAAGGTTAAGAAGGTCTGTTATTATCTGATTTTCTCTATCAATTTCTTCTACAATATCAGCAAAAAACTCTCTATAGACTTCTGCTGGTACATCCTCTTGTGTAAGCAAACTGTCTGCTAATACCTTGATAGATGTAATAGGTGTTTTTAACTCGTGGGATACATCCGATACAAATTCTTGCCTTGAGGCATCAAGTTCTTCTAATCTTTCAAGCATATGATTGAAAGAATCACCAATCTTAACAACCTCAGTATATCCTGTAGATGTAATCTTTTCATCAAAGTTACCTGTTTTGATACTACTAATCTCTAATTCCATACGCTTGAAAGGTCTAGCAAAAAGACCTGCAAAAAGTAAAGCTATTCCTATAAGAATAACAAAAACAACAAGCAATACTCCGTTTAATATTGAATTTAACTCTACAATATTTTCTTCAATATCAGCAGTGGTAAAGTTAAAGAAAATAACACCTCTATCGTTATCTTCATTTCCTGTAACCAGAAGTGCAATGTTGATATTGTTGTTCTCACTGTCATAATCCACTATCTCTTCGCCATCAAAACAACGCAAAACATTCTCTGATATACAAGTCTTCTTTTCATCTACTACATATGTATCTTTAATAATAGTGTAACTTGAATCAACAATGACAATTCTACCACTATAAATACTAGTAAGCTGTTCAAGTTCTACACTTACCGTTTCAGATGTACTATTATTCAAATAATCTGTAGAGATTATCAGATTTTTAATCATATATGCCATGTTATATATTTTTTCCTGACGATTGTCTATCTGAGCAGTCCTATACATATTCACAGCGTATATTTTAAGTAGTGATACTGGCAAAATACCCACTACCATAATAACGATAAAAAGTATAAATCTTATACTTTTAAAAAATGTCTTTAATGTATCAAGTATCGAATTCATATCATTTAACCATGAAAGTAATATCCCATGCCCCACTTAGTATAAATATACTGTGGCATCTTTGGATCACTTTCTATCTTTTCTCTTAATCTTCTAACATGAACATCCACTGTTCTTGCATCACCAGTATTGTCCTGGCCCCATACAAGTTTTAGTAATTTCTCTCTGTCATAAACTTTGTTTGGATTAGAAGCTAAGAAATATAATAAATCAAATTCTTTAGATGTTAAATTCATATCCATATCATTAAGGAAAACTCTCTTGTTTTCAACTTCTATACGGAGATCTTTAACTGTAATCTCATGAACAGCATCATCTCTATTTTGATGTTTCATAAGCATCTTATTTCTTCTAACAATAGCTCTAATACGAGCCTTAACTTCAAGAACATTAAAAGGCTTTGTGATGTAGTCATCAGCTCCATATTCAAGTCCCATAATCTTATCCATGTCATCATCTCTTGCAGTCAACATTATAATAGGAATATCAGAAAATTCCCTAACCTGCTGACATACCTGATATCCATTAAGTTTTGGCAACATTAAATCTAGTAACACAACATCATATTTTCCGTTCTTTATGCATGAAAGTGCTTCTTCTCCATCATATGCACAATCTACATCCATACCATCTTGTTCAAGTGCAAACTTGAGTCCTTTCACGATTAACTTTTCATCGTCAACAGCTAATACTCTTAATCCCATAACTACCTCTTTCTTTTACTTAACACAAATATTATCCTTAATCTTTCCAAAGGCAACTTCCTTAATTCCCGAAATATTCATGATTTCTTCAATGGATTTAAAGCCACCATGTTCCTGTCTGTATGTAATTATACTTTGGGCTTTTGACTGTCCAATACCTGATAATGTCATAAGTTCTTCCAGTGATGCTGTGTTAATATTAACTAATGTATTAGAACTATTCTCACTTGAAGATGGGATATACGAACCTCCATCACTTATAGACAAATTGGCATCTAACGCTTCTGTTAAAGAATAAATATGAATACTACAACCATCTGATACATATGCAGCCATATCAATATATTCTAAGGCAGCCTCCCTAGTTGTACCACCTGCTGCCTCTATTACATTAAAAATTCTTGAACCTTCACTTACTTCATACACTCCAGGATAATTCACACTTCCTGTAATATAAACGTAGAAAACGGCTTCATCTCCCGCATCACTCGTGGATTTACTACCATCCACATTCTCCACAATTTTAGATGTCTCACCATGGAAACTCTCTGAATTATTTGAACTTTCCACCGCATTATCTTGTAATATCACTTCTGTCCCATCAGTTTTTTTACAACTGTAAAAGCACCCGAAGCAAAAAATTATAATTAATACTGCTATACATTTTATTTTGTTTTCTTTAAGCATCCTACCTCCATAATAGAAGGCACTCACAAACGCTATGCTCTAATTCTACATAACTTTTATATTTTTTACAACAATAAAATAATTTTTTTACTTATTATCCCATAAAAATAGCCTCCATAAATAGAAAATGTTAACCATATTCTATCCATTAGGAGGCAATTTATTCTAATTTGTACTTCTTTGTATTTAATTTATGTTTTCAATATATTCTGTCTGAAGCTTATTAAATGTTTCTTCTATGTTCGCTCCATTCCATATAGCCTTTAGGGAATTTTGCATAGTAAGCCAGTAATCCTCTGTATCCATCAACTTCGGCATAGTAAGTGAATTTTCATAAACATCTATTAACTTATTCAAATGTTTATCTTCATATTCTATATCCTTTTTAGTAGATAGGATTCCACTAATTTCATACATATCACCTGCATACTCATTACTTATAAATTCTGCAAAAGATACAGCCATCTGCCTTGAATCCGTATATGGATTTATCATAAGGATATCCGTATAAGAAAGGGGTGAGCATGTATACTCCTCGGTTAAATTTGGCATATCCCATATGCTGTATGATATATCAGAATTACTCAAGGTACTAATTGCTTTAGAATCTGCAAGCATAAAAACTATTTTACCAGCTGCGAAATCATTCACAATATTTGAATATGTGTCTTCACCTGTTAGTGAAAAGTAATCCTTTAAAAGTAGGTACTCTTTAGCTGAACCTAAAACTTTTTCATTGTTTATGTCTACAATGGCCTTACCTCCAGATGCACCAATATGGATATTATCACCTACAAATCCATAATTGTATAATAGGCTGTTTACATCCCACATAAGGATTCCTTGAACCTTACTATAATCCACGTCGCTATCTATTGCATTCGTCCCCGCATCTTCTTCATCACCATTAAAAGAATCCGCGAAAGCCTTTATATCTTCAAAGGTTGCTGGTGCATTTTTTACATAATCATCATTACAAAACAGGGCGGATACATCAAATCCTAAGGGATATCCGTATATATTATCACCATATGTCATTACATCAATGGCGGTACCTGCGTAATTGTCATCATTGAACATAGAAGGATTCTTATTTGCTTCTGAAATGCCAAGTAAATAGGCCTTCTCCATATATTCACTACCCATAATATAAAGATCTGGGCCTTTTCCCTCTATAGATGAAGAGTTTATAGTGTTGAAGTAATCTATGTCACTTATATATGATAAATTAACAACAATATCACTATTGTTCTTTTGATTATAAGCTTCAATTGCAGACTTTAGATAATCCTCATATCCTTTGTATGAATACCAAATATCAATAGTCTTATTTATCTGTGCAACGTCTTTCGCACTTTGTCTTTCCATCTCGACGATTTCTTCCTGGTATGAAATAGCACAATGAATAATAATTAAACCACATAAACACATAACAATGGCTGCTGCAATTCTGCTTTTCAATTTTATTTCCTCCTATATTGATGATTGTCTTATCTTACAATGATTTCTTTAATATTTCAATCATATCATCAACATCTTTTTTACTGATAATAAGAGGTGGTACCATACGCAATACGTCACTTCCTGCCGAAATCACCAATAAACCATTTTCAATACATTTTTTCACAACATCTCCAACTGGTTTTGTGAGAACAATTCCTTGAATAAGACCCATACCTCTCCTTGCCGTAACACACTGGAATTCCTCAACTATTTCGTCAAGTTTAGATGCAAGATATGCTCCAACTTCATTAACATTATCTAGTATCTTATGTTCCTCGAACATATCAAAAACCTTAGAAACTGCTGCACATGCTAATGGATTACCACCGTATGTTGTACCATGATCTCCTGGTACCATGGCACTGGCCACGTTTTCCTTAGCTGCAAATGCACCAACTGGGATACCACAACCAAGTGCCTTGGCTACCGCCATAATATCTGGCTTTATATTATAATTTTCACATGCAAACATCTTACCAGTTCTACCCATACCACATTGAACTTCATCACATATCATAAGTATGTCATTTTCATCACATATCTTACGAACACCCTGCATAAATTCTTCAGTTGCAGGATAGATTCCACCTTCTCCTTGTACTGGTTCAAATATAATAGCGCAAGTCTTATCAGTCACTAATTCTTTAACGCTCTCTAAATCATTAAACTTTGCAAATTTCACACCGCCAATAAGAGGTTTAAAAGCCTCCTGATAATGTGGATTGCCGGTAACTGATAATGCCCCCATGCTTCTTCCATGGAACGAATGTTCCATAGCAATAATTTCATGATCTGTATTCCCATCCTTTAGGAATGCATATTTACGAGCTAATTTAATAGCACCTTCGATAGCCTCTGTTCCACTATTGGTAAAGAATACTCTATCAAGACCTGTACTCTTAGCTACTTTTGATGCTGCATCTATAGCTGGAACATTGTAGTAAAGATTAGAAGTATGAATAAGCTTATCTATCTGCTCTTTTAATGCATCATTATATTCTTTATTGTTGTAGCCCAATGCAAATACCGCAATACCAGTTGCAAAATCAAGATACTTTTTTCCTTCTATGTCATATAAATTAACACCATCACCTTTATTAAGGACTATTTGAAATCTGTTGTATGTATGGAGTAGGACTTTGTCTGCTTCATCAATATATTCTTGTTTCGTCATTATATTGCCTCCTTCATTTTAATTAAAATCTGAATTATTTTTCTATGTAGAATTTCTCATCTTCATCGTTAAGTATTGCAGTTCCAATACCTTTATTTGTGAATATTTCAAGTAGTAAGCAATGAAGAATTCTTCCATCTAAAATATGCACTCTTGATACACCATTTTCAATAGCATCAATACAGTTGTTAATCTTAGGAAGCATTCCTCCACCAATATTTCCTTTATCCATAAGTTTCTTGGCTTCACTAATTCTTAACTCTGAAATAAGAGTATTAGGATCTGATGGATTTGTATATACGCCTTCAATATCTGTTAAAAATGCAAGTTTTTCAGCCTTAACTTCTTTTGCAATGGCACAAGCCGCATCATCTGCATTGATATTGTATGAATGGAAACTTTCATCCATACCTATAGGACTGACAATAGGAAGATAATCATTCTCTATTAAGTCATATAATATCTTTGCATCCACATTTGTAATCTCACCTACATATCCAATATCTTCACCATTTGAATACTTTTTCTTACAGGTAAGTAACTTTCCATCTTTTCCACTAATACTAATAGCTTTGACACCTATTTCTTCAACAAGCGAAACTAATTGCTTACTAACCTTGCCAAGAACCATCTCTGCTATTTCCATTGTATCTTCATCAGTTACACGTAATCCATTGACAAATTTAGGTTCTTTTCCTGACATAGCAACCCACTTGCTAATCTCCTTGCCACCGCCATGAACAATAATCGGTTTAAAACCTACTAATTTTAATAATGTAACATCTTTAATAACGTTCTTTTTAAGTTCATCATCTACCATTGCACTTCCGCCGTACTTAACCACGATAATTCTTCGGTTGAACTTCTGTATATATGGTAATGCTTCTATTAACACTTCTGCTTTTTCTTGAAACTTTTCCATTTCTTTTTCTAACATATTTCCTCCGTTCTTACTATAAAAATCATAGTAAATCTTTAGCTTTATTATAGTATAACAATTTGCAATTTTAGTAAAGTGAAAATCGTATTAAGCAAATATACACTCTTTTTGCATATTATTCAAGTATAAATTGTGTTTTTTTCAATTTTATTCATTTTTCATTTAATATTTATGCATATTTATTTCAAAAAAAACACTTGCATATTCTATATTCATAAGGTATATTTATTTTAATGTGCGGCGAAGCCGTTAAATTTAAGGAGGCTTTTAATATGAAAGAAAAAGTTATTTTAGCTTATTCAGGTGGACTTGATACTACAGCTATCATCCCTTGGTTAAAAGAAAATTTTGATTATGAAGTTGTTTGTTGCTGCATCGACTGCGGTCAGGGCAATGAACTTGATGGTTTAGATGAGAGAGCTAAGTTATCAGGTGCTTCTAAGTTATACATAGAAGATATCGTTGATGAATTTTGTGATGATTATATCGTTCCATGTGTACAAGCTTATGCAGTATATGAGAATAAGTATTTACTTGGCACTGCAATGGCTCGTCCAGGAATTGCTAAGAAATTAGTTGAGATTGCTCGTAAAGAAGGCGCTACTGCTATTTGTCATGGTGCTACCGGTAAAGGTAATGATCAGATTCGTTTTGAATTAGGAATTAAGGCTCTAGCTCCAGATTTAAAGATTATTGCTCCTTGGAGAATGACAGATATTTGGACTATGCAATCTCGTGAAGACGAAATCGAATATTGTAAGCAGCATGGAATTGACCTTCCTTTCTCTGCTGATTCTAGTTATAGCCGTGACCGTAACTTATGGCACATTAGCCATGAAGGTCTTGAGCTTGAAGATCCTGCTAATGAACCTAACTACGATCACCTTCTTGTTCTTGGTGTTTCTCCTGAAAAAGCACCAGACAAGGCTGAATATGTTTCTATGACATTTGAAAAGGGCGTTCCTACTTCTGTAAATGGTAAGAATATGAAAGTTTCTGAAATCATTGAAGAATTAAACACTCTCGGTGGCAAACATGGTATTGGTATTATTGATATCGTTGAAAATCGTGTTGTTGGTATGAAATCTCGTGGTGTTTATGAGACTCCAGGCGGAACTATTCTTATGGAAGCACATCAGCAGTTAGAAGAACTTGTATTAGACAGAGCTACTTATGAAGTTAAAAAAGAGATGGGTAATAAATTTGCTCAAATCGTTTACGAAGGAAAATGGTTTACACCTCTTCGTGAAGCAATACAGGCATTTATTGAAAGCACACAGGAATATGTAACCGGTGAAGTTAAATTTAAACTTTACAAGGGCAATATTATCAAAGCTGGTACTACATCTCCATATTCTCTCTACAGCGAATCATTAGCAAGCTTCACAACTGGCGAATTATATGACCACCATGATGCTGATGGATTTATTACTCTATTCGGTTTACCACTCAAGGTTCGTGCTATGAAAATGGCATCTATTGAAGAAGCAAAGAAAAATAACTAATTTATAATAATATAAAATTGCATCTCATTTAAAACTCTTATATATACAGGAACAGACAAGCACTTAAGTGCTTGTCTGTTCTTATTTTATCTTTGCTATTTTCGTAAAACTAGATTACTTCCTATCTTGTTCTTTTCTATTTCTATATGAACAGGGATATTTTCCCTAAGCATTTGAACATGGGATATTATACCCACAAGTCCGTTAGTTTGCTGTATGTGAGTAAGTACTTCCATAGCATCATTAATAGACCTATTATCCAGAGAACCAAAACCTTCATCTATAAACATGGCATCAAGTTTCATACCCTTCTTTTGAGCTACGGTAGATAAGCCAATTGACAGTGCAAGAGCCACCAGAAACTTTTCTCCTCCTGATAGACTTTTTACACTTCTTTTCGTATTATCAGCATTTCCATCTATAACTACCAGTTCTAGTCCTGTTTTCCTAGCGTTTCCCTGTGCTTCATCCGTTCTATGAAGCCTATATCTTCCCCCGTGAACATTTATAAGAAGCCGATTTGCCTCGGTGATAATCGCCGAGAACATTACACCTAGTACATAACGTTGCAAACTAATGCCGGTATCTCCTCGGAGTTGTTTCGCAAGCACCATATTTTCTCTAACTGTGTCACTTGTAGCCTCATATTTTTTATAGGCACAACTTATATCGCCTATTGTCTTTTTTATTCTCTCAACCTCACCTTTTTGATTGCCCACGAGTTCAATATTTTTTTCTTTGTTATCTCTCAACCTATCTAACTCCTGTCGCAGATCACTAACATCAGGTCGTTTTTCATCACGTAATTGCTCAAGTAGAATTTTAATATTGGTTTCATTTTCTACGACACTTTGATTGTACCTGGCAATTTCTTCATGGCACTTTTCTCTTTCATCAGAACTCATTAAATAACCGATTGCCACATCTTCATTTTCTATATTGTGGTTTTTCATAGAATCATCAAGGTTTTTGCGTGCAGTATTAAAATCTCTCTCTGCTTTTTTACATTCATTCTGAGAATTTTTCAAATTTTCCTGGGCCACTGCAAGGTATTCCCTATCTTTATTAAGAGTATTCAAGAGGTTTTCCTCTTCCTTTTTAAAAGATTCAATTTTATTCTTCAATGATGCCTTAAGTTCTCTTAGTGATTTAATATCCTTAATGTCTTTATCCATTCGCAATTCTAAGGATTCTACCTTTCCCACTATAGATACCAATTCATTATTTACTCTTTCCAACAAAATGCCCTTTTCACTATAAGCTTCCTCAGCATTTTTTAATCTATCATTATAATCTGATATTTTATCAAGCATTTCCTTGTTGCGAATTTCTAAATCACCTAAAACATCATCAGTAATTTTTTCTCCGGAAATCTCGGCTAAACGAGGATGATTTGTACTTCCGCATACAGGACATGGCTCATTATCTCTTAATTTCTCTGCTAAAATACCACTAATATTATCTCTATATATAGCCTGTGCCCTTCCATACTCATTGGACATTTTTGCATATATATCACGCATCTTTACTAATTCTTCTCGTAGATGATTACATTTTTCCAATGCCTCCTTCGCTTGGAGACTAGCTATACTTTGATTTTTTTCAACTATTTTTCTTGCATCATACAGTTCATCTATTTCTTCATAAACACCCTCCAACATCTCCAAGCGGGCTATTTTTCTTATGAATTCATCAATATTAGTAGACTCTTTTTTATGTACCTCATACTTTTCATTAGAGATATTTAATTTATTTTGCCTATCCTTTTGTACATCTTTATTTTTTTCAACTTCCAGGCTTCTATTTTTTAATAGTAGTTTACTATTTGTGAAACTATCTATTTCGGGTTTAATCTTTTCTGCTATTTTGGCGTTTGCAAGTCTTTCCTTTATATTTTCAATCTCAACTTTTTTAACATCTAATAGGCTTTTAATATTATTTTCTTTTTCTAACTTGTCAAAATCCTCGACTATTTTTTTCTTTTCCTCAAGGGTCTTTTCTAACGTTTCAATTTCCTTAGTCGCTTTTACAATTGATTCTTCATTCTCTGAAAGAGAAATTATATATGTATCACATAGTTGCTGTAATCCATCAATAGTACTACAACTAAACTCTGCCAGTTTTCTCTCGATTTGGTCATATTCTGCCTTTGATTTATCAAGGGCATCCTTTGCCATGTCGTAAAATTTTTCAGTGATTTTCTGCCATCTTTCGGCCTTGAAAATACTAACTAGTATTTTCTCCTTTTCATCAGAATCTGCTACCAGTAACTTTTCAAATTGTCCCTGCGGTAAAATAATTACTTGACAAAACTGCTCATAGGATAAACCAATAATTCTTTCAGCATCCCCTAAAGCATTTTTTGTACCATCAATTACCGTAGCCGTTGGGTTTTCGTGAAGAGGTACAAATATTCCATCCTCCTGCATAACCATAGAATTTTGACTAGTATTATAGTTTTTTCTTGCCATTTTGATTGTTCTTATAAACTTATATCTCTTACCTGCTGCATCAAAAACATATTCTATTTGGGTATCATCTTCCTTATTGGCAATATTACAGCGCATAGATTCAATACTTCCTCTTCCTGCACCACTACTTCTACCATATAAAGCGTATGTCATAGCATCTAAAATAGTAGTTTTACCAGAACCGGTTTCCCCGCATATTAAAAACAAACCATTCTCGCTAAGGCTCCTAAAATCAATAAATTGTTCATTCAGATATGGGCCAAAGGCCTTAAATCTCAGGTACACTGGCTTCATGATAAATCCACCTCCTCTTCAGATATCTCTATAGCCTTTTTTATTAATGCTACTTGAGCTTCATTAGGCTCATACAAATATTTTTCCTTCAAGAAAGAAATAATTATCTCTTCATCTGACATAGAATTAATGTCATCACTTGAAATACTACTCTCTCCATTTATGGATAATTCACTGATTTTACCTCTGATTTCCATCGCATTGGGAAAATGTTCACGTACCCTAGCTATAATGTCCGCACCCACGTAAATATCCTTAAATAACACATTAACATAATCATCACTATCTGGCATATTCATAATTTCTTCAAATTTTCCCTCAATAGTCCTCATTTTATGAAGTGGGACAATAGGGATTGTAACCCTACTCATTTTCTCTGTATCCACTATAGTTACACTTTTTTCGTATTTCTCCTCACTCCCAAAAGAATAAACCAGAGGTGATCCACAGTATCTAATATGTTCTGTCACCTGCTGTGGTCTGTGAATATGTCCAAGTGCCACATATTCAAATCCCTCGAATACTGATTTCGGAACCATATTAGACGTTCCCACTCTAGCGGATCTATCACTATCAGATAATTCACTTCCTGCTACAAACATGTGGGCTATCACTACATTTTTCTTGGTTTTATCCATCTTACTTCTAATATCATCACATACCGTCATCGCTGCCATTCCATAAGATGAAATTTCCTCTGCTTTTTCTGGGTAGAGAGCCTTGACCTCATCTGTATTAAAATATGGAATGCTCCAAAACGCAGTATCATCTATAGTTACTGGGGTAATATCTCTCACAAGCTTACCTGTAACATACATATTAGTCCTCGCTAGCAGTTTATTCAAAGATGCAAGTCTAGCTGCACCATCATGATTACCTGCAATTACAAAGGTAGTAATATTTTCTTCAAAACAAATCTTTGTTATTGCCATATTGTATAGTTCGATTGCCGAACTGGATGAAACGCTGGAATCATATACATCACCAGCAATAATTACCGCATCCACATTATTTTCTTTTATAATATTATGTAATTGCTCTATAAATACTCTTTGATCATCTATCAAAGATGTATTCTGAAATGACATTCCTAAATGCCAATCTGATGTATGTAGAAACTTCATAAACTTGTCCTTTCGTCATTAATGCTAAAAAGGACCCTTGCTCGCGCAAAAGTCCATTGGTTTTATGTTTACTTAGACCCTTTCATACTTTCTAAAATAATACTCAACATCAAAGTATGTTTGTTCTTCACTCTCTTCGATGAGTTTCCATTCATCACTTTCATCTAGATTTTCAAAATATGTATCAGCTGAGTATCCATAGTCAATATATGTTACATATGCAGTATCTACAAATGGAAGCATCTGCTTATATATACTACCTCCACCGATTACATAAATATTCTGTGTCTTATACTCTTTTAAAAGTTCTAATGTTTCATCAATACTATTAGCCACAATAGCACCGTCTACCTTGAATGTATTATCTGTGGTAAGCACAATGTTTGTTCTATTTTTCAGAGGTCGTCCATTTGGAAAACTTAGGAGCGTTTTCTTTCCCATAACAACCACGTTATTAGTGGTGGTCTCTCTAAAAAATTTCATATCATCAGGAATACTAATAAGTAACTTATTTTCTTTTCCTATTGCCCAATTTTTATCTACTGCAACTATTAAATTCATATGTGCTCCTTCTGAGTCTATATACAGCATTTATACTGTTTTAATAAAACTCCTATATTTTGCTTGTTTTTTCTCTTACACAGTCACTAAACTGCTACGGGTATATTTTTAATCTGTGGCCCTGTAACATAATTATCTAATCTAACATCATCTACTGTAAAATCATAGAAATCTTTTACCTCTGGATTTAACCATAATGTAGGTGCGTCATAGGTAGGTCTAGATATTAGTTCTTTAATCATCGGGATATGCCTATCATATATGTGGGCATCAGCTATTACATGTACCAATTCTCCAGCCTCAAAGCCACACACCTGTGCCAACATATGAACAAGCACTGCATACTGGCAAACATTCCAATTATTTGCTGCCAATATATCTTGTGAACGCTGGTTTAGAATGGCATTAAGTTTATTATCTGTAACATTAAATGTCATACTGTACGCACAAGGATAAAGATTCATCTCGGATAAATCCTGATGTACGTAAATATTGGTCATTATACGTCTGCTATATGGATTGTTTTTGAGGTCATAAATAACCCTGTCTACCTGATCCATCATACCTTCTTTGTACTGGTGTTTAACACTCATTTGGTAGCCATAAGCCTTTCCAATAGAGCCACTTTCATCAGCCCATGAATCCCATATATGACTGTTTAATTCATTTATATTGTTTGATTTCTTTTGCCATATCCAAAGCATCTCATCCACACAACTCTTTATAGCAGTTTTGCGGAGAGTAATAGCTGGAAATTCTTTGGACAAATCATATCTATTTACTACACCAAATTTTTTGATAGTATATGCGTACGAGCCATCTTCCCATCTCGGTCTTACCTTTTCACCTTCAGTACTAACTCCATTTTCAAGAATGTCCTTACACATATTGGTAAATATATTATCCGCTAAACTCATTAAATTCCAACCTTTCCTGCTATCTCCTCAGACACATTAGCTTTTATAAATATCCCTTCTGGCACATACTCTTCACTAATAAGCTGTCCATATTTCCTAATAAGCTGGATCTTTCCAGCCTCATCATAAGGGAATATCTTTTCAATATAAATGCTACGTTCCTTTAGAATCTTTTCAATCGTATCTATAAGGTCATCTATCCCTTGTGAATGCTTTATTGAACCTTTTAATACGTAATCTGCCTTGTCATCCTTTAATATAACTGTTTGGCTTTCTTCTGTCAATACATCCTGTTTATTAAATATGGTAATAATGGTCTTTGAATTAACACCTAACTTTTCAAGTGTTTCATACACCGTATCCATCTGAGAATCCGCTTGCGGATTTGAAGCATCTACCACATGTAATAGAATATCTGCGTATTTAGCCTCTTCTAGTGTGGATCTAAATGCATCAATCAAATGATGAGGGAGTTTACGAATAAATCCTACAGTGTCAGTAAAAAGTACTTCCTGTCCTGAAGGCATGCCAAAGCTTCTTGTAGTTGGGTCTAATGTAGCAAAAAGCTTGTCCTCTTCAAGAACACTTGCACCTGTAAGATTATTAAGTAATGTCGATTTTCCCGCATTGGTATATCCTACTATAGCAATAACTGGTACAGGGTTTGAACTTCTTTTACTTCTAGCCAAGTCCCTATGTTTCCTCATAGTATCTATGCCTCTTTTAAGTTCAGAGATCCTATCATCTATAAGTCGTCTATCCATCTCTAGCTTCTTCTCGCCAGGTCCTCTTGTGCCAATTCCACCACCTAGTCTAGATAATGAACGACGCAGTCCCACAAGTCTAGCGGCCCTATATTTAAGCTGTGCCAACTCTACTTGTATCTTTCCTTCACTTGTAAGTGCTCTACCTGCGAATATATCCAAAATGATTAATGTTCTATCCATAACTTTTATATCAAGTTCATTTTCAAGATTCGTTATCTGTGCAGGAGATAATTCATCATCACAAACTATACCTGTGGCTTCCTGTGCATTAATATATTCTTTTAATTCTTCTATCTTACCTTTTCCTAAATATGTTGCCTTATTTACAGAGTCAAGATTTTGGATCATCTTGCCCACTGTAACCGCGCCTGCTGTCTCTACTAATTCCTCTAATTCATCAAGAGATTTCTTTGTCTCCTGTTCATTTCTTGTATTAACGGCAACTAAAATAACGCGTTCTATCTCTTCTTTAATTTCAAATAATTCCATTGATACCTCTTTAAATGTGCAAAGTCGCTGTAGTCTCTTCGTTTGGTATGCTCGTTAATGAGCAATCCCCACCGTGGGCTTTTGCAATGCATCTTACCATCAAGTAATTTATTGCCCTCACTGTATATCTTAATCCTAATCGTAACATATGGCAAGTTAGAATCCTCCTTTTATAGATTGTTGCCGTATTTTATGGAATTTTCCAAAATTTTAAAGCAAGCCTCCACTAGTTTTATGTTATATATACAAAAATAAACAGATAAAATTTATGGCAAATATAAAAGGAAAGGCCATCTTTGACGACCTTTCCCTATACTCATCCGTGCATGTTTAATTAATAAGTAAGATTAATTTTCAATGCCCTTTTCTTTTAGATAGTTGATTACTTCCTCAACTGTATTAATTTCATTTAAATCATCTGAAGGAATTTCAACATCATATTCCTCCTCAAGAGCCATAACTAATTCAAATAAATCTAAAGAATCAGCTCCTAAGTCGTCTTTAAAGTTAGTCTCCATTGAAATATCATCAGCGTTGCAGCTTAACTGTTCTGCAACTATTTCCTTAATTTTTTCAAACATGTTTAAATCTCCTTTTAGAATATTAGTAAAATACTTTGGTATTCAAAGTATAATTACATATACGCGATTTGTCAATATGTTATTTGAAAAATCTAACATAGTCTATTCATCATATCTCCAGCGGAGTAATTATATGAATATCTTCCAGCACTGGTATATGTGTTGGATTTACTTGCTTCAACACCAGCATAATAATTAATCATTGATGCTCTTGCTGACATCTGGTAGCCGTATGAACCAGCACCATTAAAAATTGATTTAACTGTACTCATCTTAGAACTCTTAAATTTGTCTTTGTCTAGAGATAATGTTCCATCTGTTTTCATTGATATACCAATCTTTGATAATACAGTAGAATTGGCCTTTGTTACAGTAATCATACTTGTAGAACTGCTAGCAATGTTTTTGTTGTTTGAATCTGCCGTATACTCGATTACATTATTGTATTCTGATACAAACTTACTAACAGCATCATAGATACCATCCACGTCATATTTGCCATCTTTTGCGGTAAATATAGACTTAGTTCCGGTCTTAATCAATGTGTCTGCTGAGTCTTTAAGTGCATCCGTGCTACTCTCAATAGACGACAAAAGTTTGGTTGAATCTTTGGCTGTGGATGTGCTACTAGCAACAGCACCCTTCGATGGGGTCTCTGAATAATATGCATTCAGAAGTTTCTTGTAGCTTCCATTTCTAATACTTGCATAATCGGCAATCATGCTAGTACCGCCTGTGAATGAAGATGTGTTCAATGAAGAAAACAATGTACTCACTGAACTACTATTAACTCCAAAATATGTCGACATAAAAACACCTCCTTGCGTTTTGTGAACATTCGTTGTTAATCTTAATATAAACCAACAATATAAATATTTCAAGATAATATTATTAAAAATATTATAAATATTTTATTACTTTTTATTTACCACTTTGAAATAACCTCTCAGAAATCTTAAAAGATGAGGAAACCAAGAGTTTTTCATCATCTGTTAAATTACCATGAATTGTGCCATCTCTAAATATTGCATAGCTTCTATTGGTTTTTAGAAGTATGCGTCCCATAACATCATTCATATATTCGTCGTCAGATATTCCCATTAGATATGCAAGTG
Source organism: Clostridiales bacterium (assembly GCA_012520815.1). Classification (GTDB taxonomy): domain Bacteria; phylum Bacillota; class Clostridia; order Lachnospirales; family Lachnospiraceae; genus SVEL01. The sequence continues at coordinate 25,214 of JAAYNM010000045.1, read as the reverse complement.
TTGGCATAACATCAATCTGACCAGCTATAATATCCGATTCTACACTTTCATTAAAATCAGAACTGCTTATAATCAAAGGCACTGTATAATTGGTGTTCGCATTTACCCAAGGATACTCATCATACCATTCTTCAAGGGAGTATTCATAATATTTATGAATACCAGTATGATCACCAATAACAACTACAACTGTATTTTCCAACAGTCCAGCATCTTCCATATTGCTTAGTAATTCACCGATTCTAGTATCTACATATTTAACGCATTGAACATATCCTCCGAGATAGGAGTTATCCAATTCACTACTCAATTTCAACTCTTTAAGGGAGTCATCTAATTTGAATGGCATGTGACTTGAATTCAATACAACATGGGCGTAATATGGTGTATTTAACTTTGTAAGATATGGGAACACCTGATTTAAATAATCTTCATCATTCAATGTGAAGCCAATCTTTTCACCACTCATATCATAGCTTTCAGATCCCACAAAATGGTCAGCACCAATCATGCTTTTCCAGGCCTGTTCATAATTCCAAAAGCTGCCTCTAATAGCCTGATGATATGTGAAATCATATCCTCTACTTATAAGCATTCGTGGTAATGAATTAAGTTCAACATGACTATATCTAAAGAATGTGCTGCCCTTTAAAACTGGAAGTCTAGAAGTTGTATACATTAAATCTGCATCTGAACTATTTCCACCTTGAACCTGTTCAAAGATATTATAGAAGCAAAATCCGTTATTTATTAAGTTATTAATGTTCGGACAAATTTCCTGCCCTTCAATTTCTTGATTTATTACAAAGGATTCCAAAGATTCTACCTGAAGAAATAGTACATTTTTTCCTTCAAATATACCTGCATACTCATTATCTGGTAAATCTTCATTCTTCCAAGTAAAGTAGGACTCAACCATATTCTGATCATCCTGCGTTAATTCGGCATCTGCACCCTCCGCCAATAGCTCAACAATGTCCTTTATATGAAATCCAAGGGAGGATAAATATTTTGCTTGTTCATCTGCATTTGTGCTGTTAAATATTTTGTCATATACATCTTTATATATTCCAAAAAATTTTGCCTGAACTGGGATAGCTACTAAAATAACCATTCCCGCAATAGCAAATACTATTCCACTTCTCTTCAAAATAGTCGCACGTATACTATCGTCCGCTTTTCTTCTTCTAAATTTCAGAATGAATATTGTAATAGCAATCAAATCTAGGAAGAGAACAAAATCATAACCACATACAAGAGAGGTTACTTCTCCACCATCAAATCCACTGAAATTTTTAAATATATAAACATCCGCAGCCGATGGCATTGTGAAAAATGATCTTGAATAAATTAAATCCAAACATATTATCACTGTAAAAAAGAAGTTCCAAATATAAATATAAATAACTCTATACTTATCTCTTTTAAATAAGAATGCAATGCTTAAAAGCACCATAATGAGTGCAATATATATAGGCCAATACTTCCATGTGGAGGCAATTGCTGCACCAATATCAGGTTCATACAGATTCTTTCCTAAAAAGTATGCCTGAAGCATTACATTTTTAATAATCACTCCAACAATAGGTATTGCAAACAATATGCAGTAATATATTCTGTTGGAGATAATTATCTTATCTACAAATATCTTGTTTATTATCTTTTTGAACTTTTCCATGTTACTTTTCCTCATTCATAAGCTGCAGCTGCTTATTTCTGGTTGAAAATCTTGTTTTTGTAAATTTTTCCTGTTACCAAAATTAGTAACAAGCATGTTAAAACTAGTATTCCAAGTGAAACCAATCCACTAAGAATTGACATATTTCCAATTAAAATATCCGCTGGTAATAAAAATGGTGATGTTATTGGAACAAATCTCAAAATATTAACAAATAAAGTATCTGTGCTGTGTATGCTTCCAACACTTCCAAAGTAAGCCAATAAAAAGGCAATAACAACTGGGATTTGGAATATAGAGCTAGCAGCTGACATATCCTCAATCTTGCTAATCATAGCGCCTGATAAGCCAGCTAAAACACTATACATAAAGAATCCTACTACTAATGCAAGTATACTAAGTATTATTGCTCCTACCGTAAATGCACTTCCATTACTAGAAGTATTCATAAGGTCTATAATACTCTTAATCTGATTAACGTAATCTGGGTTCATTTGAGTAGCAAGGAAATCACCAACTATAAATCCTATTACGCCAGCAATAATCCATGAAAAAATCTGTGCTAATGCAATACCTACTGTACCAATGATTTTACCTGAAATAATAGCATATGGTTTTACACTAGTAAGTAACATTTCCATAAGCTTTGATGACTTATCAGCCACAATAGCCTTAGATATAGACTGTCCATACATTAAGATAACCATATACATAAGGAAACATACCACCATAGGAACTAATATCTTTGTAATCATTACTCCTAAGCTCTCACCTTCCTCATCAGTTGCAACGGTTGAGCTATAACTTGGAATTCCTACATATGCTGATTCCTCTTCAGTTAACTCTACAAGCATGTATCTTGACTCTGCAATAGAATTAGTAAGTATTGCACCAAATGCATCCGCTTCACTTTCTGTAACATCTGAGCCTTGTGGTATAAGAACCTGTAATTCTAGATTACCATAATTTCCAATGGTGACTTTTACAACAAGTTTGGTCTTACTATCTAAATTAATTTTTGACATATCTTCTACATAGTCAAACTTATCAATATTTTTACATCTTGCTTCTATAACTCCAAAGGCTTCTTTCATACCTTCATTACTATAATCGGTATCGTTAATGATATATACGCCAGTAAGTTTAGAAAATGTAATCTTACCATCTTCTTCAATTTCAACTACATCACCATCGATTTCATTGCTATCAATTACTCCATTGCTGTCTTCTATGTTAGTATCCTCACTAATTATAGCAGGAACAATATTTAACAAAATCATGGCCGCTGCAATCAGTATAGCCACTACGATTGTAGTTGTCATAAATCCTTTTCCCTTAAGGTCTTGACCTGCGGTAAAAGATGCTACATCCTTCCAACCTGTAAACATACCCGTCATTTTTTCTTTATTATCTTTCATTATTTACTCCTCCTTCCATTTTTAGAAAGTTTGAATAAATCTTTAATCTTCAATTTATTTCCATTGTAGTAGATGAGCTGTTCGTAAATTGTAGATACAAACCAAGCAAGTAATGCGATAAGAATAGCATTTACTACAATAATTCCAAGTCCCATAAGTGGTGTAATCTTTCCAAACAACATATATGATGGAACGATAAATGGTGATGACATTGGCAAGAAATATACAATATAATTACCAACACCCCATCCACTAGAGCCCATAGATGAGGACATTATTAATCCAAGTGCTAGATATGCACCAATTATCATAATAAATGTATAAAGTTTCATTCCTTCAGCAAGCTCTTCGATTTTACTAACCATAGCACCAGAAACCCCTGCGATGAATCCGTAAAATAAAAATCCCTCTAAAAATATCACTAAAGATATAACTACTGTATATATATTTGCACCCTTCACCACATCTTGATTAAAGAAATTGGTAATTAACTCAGGCATCATAAATCCTACTTCTGAGGATGAATTCATAATTCCATTTATAAAACCAGACGCTATAAATGCTGCAAGTGTACCACCTAAAATTGTAAGTACGATTGCAACTGAAGCAATAACTTTACCTGTAATTATAGCCATTGGTTTAACCGATGTCATAATATATTCGATAACCTTTGTTGCCTTTTCAGTAACAATTTGTTCTGCAACTTTAGATCCTGCAAATGTAATACATAACAGACATACCATTAAAATTGCATAATTAACCATGTATTGAGCTTCACTTATGGCATCTGTAACTATATTTCCATCTGCATCTAAGCCAAAAACTTTATATTCAATATAATTGCTGATAAATTCAGCAGTTTCTTCATTAATACCTAGATTTGCTAAGTTGATAGCTTCACCCATACCAGAAAAATATTCTGATATTTTATCGACTTCATCACGATCTACAGCACTATTTTTTCCGTAAAAAACATTGTAATTAATACCGTATTCTGAATCCTTCACATCTAAAATACATTCAATATCAATAAGTATCTCCTTAGATTCCTCTGAATTTAAAATATTGTCTTTAAGATTTTTCATCTTTTCGGCATTTACTACTTCAATTTGAATATCCTTATAACTTTCATTATTGCTCAAAAATTTGGTCACAGTATCGGATATTTTAATTCCATTTTCATAAATATATACTTTACTAATGCTTTCAACTTTGCTCTCATCGGCAGAATCATTTCCAATTAATGACATCACAGGAAATGAAGCTAAAGCTATCACCATAAAAATAATCATAGTTATCTTTGTTGCCTTAGATTTAATTGACTGAGCATAAGTGAATTTAAACACCTCAGTAAAGCCAGTCATACTACTGCTCTTCATGTGTCTCTCCTACCTTCTCAACAAAAATCTCGTGCAATGATGGCTCACGAAGTTCATATTTAATAATCGTTACATTTCCTTTAACTAATGTTTCAAGAAACTTCTTTGCCTCATCTTCGCTAGTTACCTTAATATGATATCCGTCAGGTGTTTTGTTGACAACATTCATCCCACAGCTATCTATGTAGCTTTCAATATCATCTTCACACTTAATCATCATATTTACACGACCGTAGTTCTTTTTAATAACATTCAAGTCTCCCTGAAGAACTACATTTCCTCTGTCAAGAATAGCAATATCCTTACAGAATTCCTCAATGGTAGCCATTTGGTGGCTAGACATAATAACGTACTTTTTATTTTCAATCAATTCTCTGATAATTGATTTGAATACATCTGAATTAACTGGATCAAGTCCACTAAGAGGCTCATCTAAAACAATAAATTCTGGATCTGATAACAATGCACACATCATCTGAATCTTTTGCTGATTACCCTTTGAAAGCTGATCCGCTGTCTTTGGTTTTGGCTTCTTTGCTCCCTTTTTAATGTTTTCCTTTTTATCTGGATAAATATATTCTTCTACTTCAAGTCGTTTTGCCCAATAGGCAATTCTTTCTTTTGCAAGGTTTTTAGGTACTTTTTTAAGCTTCGCAAAATAAAGTAACTGATCCATAAGTGTATACTTTGGATAAAGTCCTCTTTCTTCTGCTAAATAGCCAAGATTAACATTTAATGGGTCTATTGGCTTTTCATCCCATAAAATTTCACCCTCATTATAAGACAACATTCCCAATATAATTCTAATAGTTGTTGTCTTACCTGCTCCATTTGTACCAAGTAATGCGTAAACTCCTGGCTCTTCCATTTTAAAGCTTAGGTTATTTACTACTACTTTATCGCCGTACTTTTTCACAAGATTCTTAATTTCTAATGACATCTCTATTGTCTCCTTCACAAAAATAATCAAACATAACTAATTTGATAATCAAGATTATAATTGGTTAGCCATAAAATGTCAATTAAACTAAGCCTCCATATGTTATGAATACTGCAAAATTCGTATTAAATTTAAAGGGTAATTTATTGAAATATTTTTGCCCTGTTTAATGGAAATATTTTTACACACACCAATTTCTTGACACTATCCTTATTTTGTGTATACTAAATCTATGAATCCAAAAATAGTGGTGTACCAACGAAAGGAACAAAATAAATGAATATATGGCATGATATTAATCCCGATAGAATCAATCCCGCAGAGTTTATGGCAGTTATAGAGATTCCAAAAGGTAGTAAAAAGAAATATGAATTAGATAAAGAAACTGGTCTTATTATTCTCGACCGTATTCTTTATACCTCCACCCACTACCCAGCAAATTACGGATTCATTCCCCGTACCTACGGAGATGATAAGGATCCATTAGATGTTTTAGTTCTCTGTAGTGAACCCATCGAACCTCTCACATTGGTTAAATGCTTCCCTATTGGTGTTATGAAGATGCTGGATAATGGTATGGGTGACGAGAAGATTATTGCAATTCCATTTGATGACCCAACTTACAATAAATATAATGATATTAAAGACCTTCCACAGCATATATTTGATGAAATAAAACATTTCTTTAATGTGTACAAAGACCTTGAAGATAAAGAGACACAGGTAGATGAATTTGGCGGACCACAAGAAGCTATTAGAATCATTACCGAATGTATTGGTAACTACAATATGAAATTTGGTTCAAGATCGACTTACTAAAATTTGTATTGATTGAACGCTTTAATTTTATATAAAAATGCAATTTCACAGAATTATTTACTTCTATATAAAAAACAAATTTTATAAAATTATTTACTTTTATGCACAAATTTACACAAAAACTGGTTAATGCCAGTTTTTTCTTTTTATTTATACATATTTCATTTGACATAAAGCCCTAAAATTCGTATAATTTCTAGGTATGATAAAAACTCAAAAAAATATTTTGGAGGCACTATTATGAAACCCAATAAGTTTGTAATCATTGGTAAATCAAACACCGGGAAGTCTTACCTTTTAGATTCTATTCTCGCAAATCACAACTTGCGTCCAATTGGATATAGAATGCACAGTATTCAAGTTGAAAATGAATTTAAGGGCTACTATATCCAAAGTATTGATGATGTACCAGGATACCATAACAATGTACCCGTACAAACGGTATTAAAGAGCCGTCACAGAATTAACCTTACAGAAGTTTATGATAGCTTTGGAGTTCTTTGTTTGGATAATGTTTTAGCAAAACCAGCAGATGAATTTGATTGTATTGTACTTGACGAATTAGGTCGTGGTGAAGATGCTTCCCCTGCTTTTATAGAGCGAATAAACAAAATACTCGATAGCGATGCTACAGTTTTTGTTCTTATGAAGAATATCCCAACACCACTTAACTCTGAGATAAAGAAGAGACGTGATGTATTGTTATACGATATGGATAATATGTCTCAAGACGAAATAGAATTAAATATCAACGATAAATTGAATTAATATCAATTACAATTTAAATTAAAGGATTTTATATGTTACCTGAAATTATTTTGGGAGAGTTTTCTCTTCCCACTTACGGACTTATGGCAGTTATTGGTTTTCTAGCTGCCATATTTGTTGCCACCACGCTTTCAAATAAATGTGGTATGCCAAAGATGGATATTGTTTTTGCTGCCATCTATTGTGCTGTTGGTGTTATCATTGGAGCTAAACTTTTATACTTTATAACTGTTCTACCTAATATAATAAAGCACATTGAGTTACTTAGTACATCTCCCACAGCCGTACTTCTTTATGCATTCTCAGGCTTTGTTTTCTATGGTGGCCTCATAGGTGGCGCCTTTGGAATATGGGTTTATTGTAAACAGTTCCATTTAAGTATCTCACCTTTGATGAATATAATGGCTGTTGCAGTTCCGCTATTCCATGGATTTGGTCGACTTGGTTGCTTACTAGGAGGCTGTTGTTACGGCAAGGAATATCATGGTGCCTTTGCTGTTACATTTCCAGATAACACTGGCATCAAGGGACTTGCTGGAGTAGAAAGATTTCCTACACAGCTTACCGAAGCTATTTTTAACTTCGTACTCTTTATCCTTATATATATCTTTGTAAAAAAAGGAAAACCTCGTAGCGGTCAGGCCCTTGGAATTTATTTAATTGCCTACCCAATAGAAAGATTCCTTTTAGAATTTATGCGAGGTGATTCAGTAAGAGGATTCTTTGGACCATTTTCTACTTCACAATGGATTAGCCTTATGTTACTCCCACTTGGTCTGTATCTAACTTTCCGTAAGGAGAAGGTTGATGAAGCTGTGGATGTTGATACTCTTGATGATTAAGTTCTTGATTAGAATTTTGACTATACTTGAAGTTTAAAACTTAAAGAAACATATCCCTCCTCTCTATATCAAGGACACAGCGAGGGGGGATTGAAATTTGTCTAGTTGTCTATCTTATTATCTATTCCATTTTTAAATATTACAATATGTTCTGGAATTCCATTTTTATATTTAGTGTTTACTTCACCTTTAATGAGAGGTTTTAGATACTGCATCATCTCAGGTGTGACATCATGTCCATCTGGGGTAATCCAGTCAAGGGGCACTGTCTTTTCTTTATTGGCTACATCTTTAACTCTAACTCTTCTGAATATGATTTCATATGGGTTATCGTTTATACGCTGAACCGATGCCATAACGCCTGTCATTCCTTCCATTGCACACTGGAATGCATGCATACCCAGGAGTTTGGATTCTGAAAGGTCTGTTGCACTTGCCAAGTGGGCTGCACATCTTTGCATAAGATTCATTTCAATCGAGCGAACTTTACATCCTATTCGCTCCCTCACTACCTGTTCAAGGACTTTTGCTGCCCCTGCAATATAGCTATGGCCAAACATATCTGTAGCTCCACTTTGGTTAACTTCTGAAATATATCTTCCATTTTCATCCTTTATGCCTTCACTAATAGCCACAATAACATCTGGATGCTTCTTGATTTCTTCTTTTACATCTTCTACAAATCTATCAATATCAAATGCTTTTTCGCAAAGATAAATTAGGCTTGGCCCTCTTCCACCGTTCAAACGGGCGAGAGCCGATGATGCTGTAAGCCATCCTGCATTTCTACCCATTACTTCTACAATAGTAACAGCTGGAATATCATATACACTACAGTCCCTTTCTAATTCAGCAAATGTTGTAGCTATATATTTTGCTGCAGAGCCAAAACCTGGACAGTGATCAGTTTCTGCAAGATCATTGTCAATGGTTTTAGGTGCACCTACTACTTTGATATCACCTACATTGTGTGACACAAGATACTCTGAAAGCTTATCTACTGTATCCATGGAATCATTTCCACCTATATAAATAAAATAACCTATATTATGCTTTTGTAGAACCTCCACAATGCGCTTATACTGTGAATCATCTTCTTCTGGATTGCTTAATTTGAATCTACACGAGCCCAGTGCCGCTGCTGGTGTCTGACATAAAAGGTCAACACACTGAGTATCTAAAATAAGTTCGTTTAAATTTACAAAGTTGTCATTTAATACACCTTGAATGCCATTTAAAGCACCGTATACTTTGTCGATTCCACCAGAAACACAAGCCCCTGTAATAATTCCAGCTAATGTAGCATTTATAGCAACTGTTGGTCCACCTGATTGGGCAATCAATAGATTTTTCATTTTACATAATACCTCGCTTAAAGTTTGTTTTATCCCATCTGTCAATACCTAAGAAATTTTTCTCAAATTCGATGTATGGAACTGGTTTTCCGTACAAATATCCTTGAATCATAGATACTTTCATGGTTTTAAGAGTTTCTAACTGGTCGCGTTTTTCAACACCTTCTACACATACTTTTACATTCAATGTCTCAGATAATTCTGTAATAAGCTTTACAAATGTTTGAGCATAATCATCTGAAACTATATCATCTACAATTATTTTGTCAACTTTTATTATATCGAAATCCATCTGCTTTATGTAATTTAGCGATGAATATCCTGTTCCGAAGTCATCTAGGGCAATTTCAACTCCTAGAGCCTTAATTTCTTTAATAACTTTTCTCATATTATTCATATCATTAATAGCAAGCGACTCTGTCACTTCTAGAACGATATTCTCCGGTTTCACACCTGTTTCTGTAATAATGTTTGTAATGACTTCCACTATATTATTTTGAACAAGCTGCACAATAGAAAGATTAATATGTACCTTCTTATCTATGCCAAGATCAGACCACTCTTTATTGATAGTACAAACTCTTTTTAGGAAAAATTCCCCAATAAAAACAATGTGACCTAAATGCTCTGCAAGCGGAATAAATTCTGCTGGTGTAATAAATCCAAGATTGGCGCTATTCCAACGAAGAAGTGCTTCTCCTCCTATACATTCTTCTGTTTCTGAATCTACAATTGGTTGGATATACACTTCAAACTCATCCCCACCTGTAACAATAGCCGAGCGCATATTTTTCTCTAAATCCAGTCGTTTAATAGAAGAACTATCTTCTTTATTGTTGTAAAATTCAATACGGTTCTTGCCGCCCTTTTTGGCATCGTACATAGCAATATCAGCCTTTTTAACAAGGTCATTAACGTCGCAACCTTCTTCTGGATAGCTGACAACACCCATACTCATTGTACAATAATATTCTGTACCATTCAAATCCCATGGTCTGTTAAATAATGATGTAATATCCTTGAGAATCGCTTTCAAGCGAGAACTCTGTGATGGCTCAACAATAATAACAAACTCATCACCGCCCATTCTATAACAACAATTTTCTATTCCGCGGATTTGCTGTAATCCAAGGGAAATCATTTTCAGCAGCATATCACCATATTGATGACCTAAACCATCATTAATATTCTTAAAGTTATCTAAATCTAAGAACATCACGTATCCTGAGAGATTTTTCTCAATGGACTCTGTAATAATATTATCCATATCAGATTCACAACGCATACGATTATACAGCCCGGTAAGGAAATCATTGTTTGCTTGAAATTCTATTCTTTTTTCTATCTTCTTTTTTTCTGTGATATTGAACACATTACACAAGGATACTGTACTGCCGTCTACCCAGGTTATATCATTGAATTTTATATCAAACCAAGATTGATACCTAGAATCATATGTTTCAAAATATACACATGGCTCGTCTAAAATATCGCAGTTTACACAGTTATGCTTAAGACCACACAACGAAAATTGCGAACAGAACTTTCCCTCCATATCATCATTCACAATTGTCTTCATGGTATTATTTGCAAATAGAATCTTCTTTGTTCTCTTATCTATAACATAAAGACCACTTCCGACATTATCAAGAATCTCCTTAAGTGCTGTATATGAGCTAATAATGGAGTTCTTTGAAATACGTCTATTCAAAATACTTTGGAGTATCTTACAAACATCAAAAATAAAATGTATGGTTTGTTTCTTCCACGAACGACTATTCGTATCTGCCACGCACACATACATAGATTGTCTGCCATTAATTGTAATAGGTGCGGTTAAAAGTGCCTGAACACCTAGTTCCTCCAGCCTATCATCTGGATGTTTGCTATCTCTTCTTTCGTACCTTATATATCCTTTTGTTTCTCTTACAAATTCGGGTGTAGCAAGAACTGCCATCTTATCAAAAACAGTTTCACCACCATCCGGTACATATTCCATTATGCACATTATCTGAGCGTAATCCACTGACCATTTACATAAAGAAACATTGGATACACCTAGGAATTCTCCAATAGTTTCTAATATAACGCCTGCAATTTCTTCAAACGATTGTTCACTCTCAAGTAACCGGACAATGTTGGTAATAGCCTCACTTCGTTTTATTTGATATTTCATATCATCCATTATCTTTTTTTCTACTTTAGTTACTTCCTCTTCACTGTATATGCGGTTTTCTTTAGACTGATCGTTTTCTGTAATATTCATTCTTTGCTCCTACAATCTTTAGAATTTTTCTACACATTTTCATTAATTGTACCATAAAGCTTCAAATATTAAAATAGGTATTTTATCCCCATATATAGGGACAAAATACCTATTTTTAAATGTTTGTTTATATCTATTAATATTACTCGCTTCTTAGGGCTTCTACTGCATCCTTTTTAGCAGCCATTTTTGCTGGAATATGTCCACCAAGTACTGTCAAGATAGTACTTAAAACCACAAGGAATAGTGCATGTACTGGTCGTAATACAGCTACATTTTCAAGATCTGTCATACTGTACAGTAATGCGTTAATTGGTAATGTAAGTGCATATGCAATACCGATACCTAACACACCTGAGAACACACCTAAAATAGTAGTCTCTGCATCAAATACACGTGTAATATCTTTCTTTCTAGCACCAAGGGCACGTAAAACACCGATTTCCTTTGTTCTTTCAAGAACTGATGTGTATGTGATGATAGAAATCATAATAAGACTTACAAATAATGAAATAGCAGCAAATGCAATAAGTACAATTGTTATAGCATCCATAATTCCACCTGTCATACTTGTCATTGTTGATGCAAGATCTGAATAAACAATGGATTCATCCTCTGTTTTACCTTCATTATATGAGTCTAAATATTCAATAATATTATCTTTTGCTTCAAAAGACGTAGGATATATAAATATCATAAATGGTGTAGCATCTCCGCCAAAGTATGAAATCATTGACTTCTTTGTTGATTCATCTAAATCTTCAAATGTAATAACATTTTTGTCACTAGCAAGCTGTGCCTTAACAATTGCAGAGTCTTTTTGTAAATCTACAACCTTTTCACACAATTCATCGCTATATGCGATTCCAGCTGCTAAGATACCTAATGTTGTATCTTTCTTAATTCTTACAACACCTGTGATTGTAAGTGTAATATTACCTTCTTTATTATACATTGAAGCATAATCTGTATTTGGTACAAATGAACCATATTCAGTTGTATTGTAATATATATCATTGCCTACAAGCTGGAATGTAGTTCCTACAATATCCTTAAAATCAATTGTATCGCCAACTTTAACATCGTATCCTAATGCAACAAGTGCATTGTAGTCTACTCTGTTCTTCTCATCCACTACAAGTACAATATCTGTTACTTCCTTTGGATATTCACCTTCTAAGATGTCATAATTTTTTTCTAGGTATGTACCTTTACTTGGATCAAGTGTGGTTGGGTATGAAGACATACCTACTGAACTCATACTTGTAATATTCATATTTCCTGACATCAATGAATTAACAAATGATGTAGGTATAACTTTTCCATCTACCTGTCTTACAAGATTCATAGAAACAATTCTTAAATATCCAACACTTGAACAGCTATCTGGGTCAACTTTCTCTAAGTAATCGATGAACTCATCTGAGAAGTTATTCTTATGATCCACTATTCCAGCAGCCTGATCAAATGCTAACACTTCATCGGTATCAGCAAACTCTACAGAACCAGTCATTCTGCCATGCATTTCATCATGTGACTGCATCATAGCCTCTTCGTCTATCTTAGTGGCACTTTGAGATATTGTAATTGGAAACTCTGCAAGGGCATCCTGCTGAAACTTATCAATCTGTTGCTGGAAACCATTGGATAATGATAAAATAACTGCAATACCAATAATACCAATACTTGATGCAAATGCTGTAAGGGCTGTTCTTCCCTTCTTTGTTCTAATATTGTTAAAAGATAGTTTCAATGCTGTAAGAAAACTCATACTAGTCTTTTTAAGTTTGAAGACATCTTCCTTTGGCTGTTCCTTATGTGGATGTGAATCCGACATAATCTGACCATCTCTAAATTCTACTATTCTATCTGAATATTCTTTTGCAAGGTCTGGATTATGAGTTACCATAATAACCAATCTATCCTTTGACAAAGACTTTATCAGTTCCATAATCTGAACGCTAGTAGTTGTATCAAGTGCACCTGTAGGTTCATCGCAAAGTAATATATCAGGATTGTTAGCTAATGCTCTAGCAATAGCAACTCTTTGCATCTGTCCACCTGAAAGCTGATTAGGTTTTTTGTGCATATGATCGCCTAATCCAACCTGCTCTAATGCTTCTAATGCTCTTTTTCTCTTTTCATCCTTAGAAACACCACTAAGTGTCATTCCTAATTCAACATTTTCAATTATTCCAATATGGGAAATAAGATTATAACTTTGGAATACGAATCCAATAGTGTTATTTCTATATGCATCCCATTCTGTCTCTTTAAAATCCTTAGTTGACTTTCCATTAATAATCAAGTCACCAGAATCATATCTATCAAGTCCGCCAATAATATTTAGGCAAGTTGTTTTTCCAGAACCACTAGTTCCAAGAATAGCAACAAATTCTTTTTTTCTGAATGACACAGAAATGCCATCAAGAGCCTTTGTGATATTTCCACCCACATCGTAATGTTTTTTTATGTCCTTTAATTCTAACATATTTACCTCTTTTATAATTTCGTTGCATTATAAGCTACAGACAGATTTTACCACAACAAGTATATTCTAGCCAATAAAATGTTTATAAATATATTATAATCTCTATATTAACCAGTAAATGAGCTTGTTGAATGGTTTTTTTGGGGAATTTTTCATATTAATGTTTTATAAAAAATGTCCTACCTATACTGGTAGGACATTTCTATAATTTGTTTTTTACTATTTATCTATAGAGTAATTTGGAGCTTCCTTTGTGATATGAATATCATGTGGATGGCTCTCTTTTAATGAAGCCGCTGATATCTTAACGAATTTGCCATTTGTCTTTAGCGCTTCGATATCAGGTGCGCCACAGTAACCCATACCTGAACGGATACCACCAATTAACTGGAACACTGTATCTTCAACTGTTCCCTTATAAGCTACACGACCTTCAACGCCTTCTGGAACAAGCTTCTTAGCTTCTGTCTGGAAGTATCTATCCTTGCTACCATTTTCCATAGCAGCGATAGAACCCATACCTCTATATACCTTATATTTTCTACCCTGGAATAATTCAAATGTTCCTGGACTCTCATCACATCCTGCAAAAATGCTACCCATCATACATACGTTAGCACCTGCGGCGATTGATTTTGTCATATCTCCAGAGAACTTGATACCACCATCAGCAATTACAGGAACATCATACTCTTTAGCTACTGAGTAACAATCCATAATAGCTGTAATCTGTGGAACGCCAATACCTGCAACAATACGTGTTGTACAAATAGAACCTGGTCCAATACCAACTTTAATCGAATCAGCACCAGCCTCAATAAGGGCCTTTGTAGCTGCTCCTGTTGCAACATTACCAGCTATAACCTGAAGTTCTGGATACTTCGCCTTAATCATCTTAAGTGTATCCATAATATTCTTTGAATGGCCATGAGCAGAATCAAGAACTACTACGTCAACTTTAACCTTAACAAGAGCTTCAATTCTCTCCATAACGTTATTAGTAATACCAATAGCTGCGCCACAAAGAAGTCTTCCCTGTGCATCCTTTGCTGCTAATGGATATTTAATCTGCTTTTCAATATCCTTGATTGTAATAAGTCCCTTGAGGTTGAAATTATCATCAACGATAGGTAACTTTTCTTTTCTAGATTTTGCCAGAATAGCTTTTGCTTCTTCTAATGTAATACCCTGCTTTGCAGTAATAAGGCCTTCTGTTGTCATAGAATCCTTAATCTTTTTTTCGAAATCTGTTTCAAATTTTAAATCACGGTTGGTAATGATACCAACAAGTTTACCGTTCTCTGTAATCGGAACACCTGAAATTCTGTATTTTGCCATAAGGTCATTGGCATCTTTTAATATATGATCTGGTGATAATGAGAATGGGTCTGTAATAACACCATTTTCCGAACGTTTAACCTTGTCTACCTCTTCTGCCTGCGCTTCTATAGACATATTCTTATGAATAATGCCAATTCCACCCTGTCTTGCCATCGCGATAGCCATTCTATGTTCAGTAACTGTATCCATACCAGCACTCATCATAGGAATGTTAAGCTTAATTGTTTTAGTTAGATATGTTGATAAATCAATCATATTTGGTGTAACTTCCGAGTAACCAGGAACTAATAAGACATCATCAAATGTAATTCCTTCGCCAACGATTGTACCCATTTTGCATCCTCACTTTCTTCTAATAATAGTATAGTATTTGGTTGTAAGTGACAATTTCGTATTTTGAAATCAAATTTCAAATCAATTACGGAGTGACTACGAAGCAAATTGACTTTGAAATCCCACTATGTTAATCACGCGAACTTACATAAAATAAGTTCGCGTAAAAGAATATTGCTAGTATTGTAATAGATTTTGAAAGATATGTCAATTCCGATTTTAACTATTTTGAATAAAAATTCTTTTAATTTTTATACGAATTGACTAGTCCATTTATGATTTCGAGGAAAATTACGGATATTTTCTGCGTTGCTCATCATCCTCTACGTATTTTTACCAAACTTGATTTATTCAACCGTTTTAAAAACTTTACTTGGTGTATGAGAATAAATAGTTTTAATCATTTCTTCGCTTGGCTCAAATATAAGCCTACCAAGTGAACCATCCTTACCTACTAAAATAGCAATATAAATATCTCTATCTTCGTATCCGGATGAATAATTAAAATTCTTTATTCCTTGACGTTTCTCATAAGCAAGTACCTTCTGATGTTTTTCAGGTGCCAATACTTCGAGTTTATCAAAGTTAAAACTTTTTGCTGGTTTTCTTTTCTTTTTACCATAAATGCATTCTATATCCAACTGACCGTTGACAAATGAATACTCAAACTCTACATCTGTATTCTTAAATACAATGTATGTCAAATATATAAATAGAGTTATTACAAGCACGCTTACTGATGGAACATACATTATGCTCATCAATGCAATAAAAATAGTTACAAGAACTAAAACCAGTCTACATATTAATGCAACATTATCGGTTTTCTTTTTGATAAGTACTTCTGCATATTTGTCACCCACGAAGGTATCCTCCTTGATTTACATCATTCCCATTCCGCCGCCTGCTCCTGCTGGCATTGCTGGGATTTCTTCTTTGATTTGTGCTATTACTGATTCTGTTGTAAGTAATGTTGAAGCTACACTTGTTGCGTTCTGTAATGCACTTCTTGTAACCTTAGCTGGGTCAAGAATACCTGCATCAACCATAGAAACATATTGTTCGTTGTATGCATCAAATCCTGTTCCAACTTCTGATTCTTTCACTTTGTTAACAATAACTGAGCCTTCAAGACCAGCATTTTCAGCAATAGCGTATAATGGAGCTTCAAGTGCCTTAAGGACAACCTTAGCACCAGTCTTTTCATCACCTTCAAGTTCATTTACAATCTGTTCAACACTCTTAGAAGCGTGAATGTATGCTGAACCACCACCTGCTACAATACCCTCTTCAACTGCGGCACGAGTTGCATTAAGAGCATCTTCCATACGGAGTTTGTTCTCTTTCATCTCTGTCTCTGTTGCTGCACCAACTCTGATAACAGCTACGCCACCTGCAAGTTTTGCAAGTCTTTCCTGAAGTTTCTCTCTATCAAATTCAGATGTTGTAGATTCAATCTGAGATTTAATAAGACTAATTCTACCAGTGATTTCAGCCTTATCTCCGCATCCGTCTACAATAACTGTATTTTCTTTTTGAACCTTTACGCCTTTAGCACGGCCTAATTGCTCCATTGTAACGTCCTTAAGTTCAAGTCCGAGTTCTTCTGAAATAACCTGACCACCTGTAAGAATAGCAATGTCCTTTAACATTTCTTTTCTTCTATCGCCATAGCCCGGAGCCTTAACAGCAACAACATTGAATGTACCACGAAGTTTATTAACAATAAGAGTTGTAAGAGCTTCGCCCTCAATATCCTCTGCAATAATCAATAATTTTGCACCTGACTGTACAATCTGCTCGAGTATTGGAAGAATCTCTTGAATATTTGTAATCTTCTTATCTGTAATTAAAATGTATGGATCTTCAAGGTTTGCTTCCATCTTTTCCATGTCTGTTGACATATAAGCTGAAATATAACCTCTGTCGAACTGCATACCTTCTACAAGGTCAAGTTCTGTAAGCATTGTCTTAGATTCTTCGATAGTAATAACACCATCATTTGAAACTTTTTCCATAGCGTCAGCAACCATCTGACCTACCAAATCATCACCAGCTGAGATAGCTGCAACTCTTGCAATCTGCTCTTTGCCTGTAATCTTGCTTGACTGCTTCTTGACAGCTTCAACAGCACAATCCGCAGCTTTCTTCATACCTTTTCTAAGTAGGATAGGATTTGCACCAGCAGCAAGATTTTTCATACCTTCGTTAATCATTGCCTGCGCTAATACTGTAGCTGTAGTAGTTCCGTCACCTGCTACATCATTTGTCTTTGTAGCAACCTCTTTAACTAGCTGTGCACCCATATTTTCCATTGCATCTTCAAGTTCGATTTCCTTTGCAATAGTAACACCATCGTTTGTAATAAGTGGGGTACCAAATGATTTATCTAAAACAACATTTCTTCCTTTTGGTCCTAATGTTACTTTTACGGTGTTAGCTAATTTGTTAACGCCTTCTTCTAATGATTTTCTAGCTTCTGCGCCATATTTAATTTCTTTTGCCATGTTAAATTACCTTCCTTTCAAAACAAATATATTATATGCGTTCATTATATCACAGACAAAACCTGTGATCGACATTCGTCGCTCATTACTTAATAACTGCTAAGATATCTTCTTCTTTAATGATCATAAGTTCTTCTTCATCTACCTTAACTGAGCTTCCTGCGTATTTAGAGTAAATAACCTTATCGCCCTCGCTAAGTTCACCTTTAACATCCTTACCAACTGCAACTACAACAGCCTCTTGTGGTTTTTCCTGCGCCTGACCAGGTAAAACAATACCTGACTTCGTTGTTTCCTCTGCAACTGCTTGCTTAAGTACTAATCTGTCTCCTAATGGTATTAATTTCATTTTGAATGTCCTCCTATCTGACTGTTATTTTTATTCTGTTAGCACTCTTTTTGTTTGAGTGCTAACCTCTGTAATGTATTTTAATTCCAAAGATTAATTATTTCAATAGTACTAAAGTACTATTTTTGTTCATTTTATAAAATATTAATTTTTTTAAGTAAATCATTTATTACAGATTATTTAGATTTACCATAATAAAATAAGTACTGTTGAGCGTATCCACCCAAATCACCAAAGCGTTCTTCTCCAAATTTTTGGATAATATCTACCCTAGTATCTTTGTGGAAATACAAGTCTTCCATTGTTCGCTTAATCCATACATCAACAGGAAATGCGTTCCTATATCCTAATGAAAAAAGCAGCACACAATTAGCAACCTTCTCGCCTACTCCCTTGATGGACAGAAGTTCCTTTTTAGCTTCTTCGTAGGTCTTGCTGCTAAAATATTCTCCATTCATCTCCGGTGTTAAAAATGCTGCAGCATTTACAAGGTATGGGGCTCTAAATCCTGTTTTGCAATCCAAAAAATCTTGTTGAGTCATATTTTTCAATACTGAAATCTCTGGAAACAAGTAGTACTTCTTGCCATCAATCTCACCTGCAAATTCCCCGAATTTTTCAGAAATCATCCTAACAATTTGTTTAATCTGGGTTATTTGCTTTGTTTGAGAAATAATAAAAGACATTAGGTTTTCAGAAAATTCTTGATTCAGGATATGAACTCCCCACTTTGCATCAATAGCAGGGACAAGAAGCTCATCAGCCTCTTTGAGAGTCCTTTTTATATCGCCATAATCTCTATCCAAATCAAAGTAATTCTTCCAAATCAGTTCGTACTCATCAAGTGTAGTATTAAACATTGTCACTGTATCTGCAACTTGCTTAATGTGAAGTAAATGCCCCAGTGCCAACACCACATACTCATTCTCTTTTAGCTTCTCAAAGTTGAAACATTGACCACACTCCAATGTCTGACCAACATCAAAATCCGCTACCTGCTCTAGTACAAGTTTATCTTTAAATTCTGTAATTTTCATATCTAATACATCCAATTCATTTATATAAATCACAATATCCGTATAATTACTTGATTTGTGTTTTATTATGCTATTATGATTATTATGCCTGCGACTGGTCTAGTATACCATAAAATTCTACTGTCTTACTAGCCTTTTTTGATTTATAAGGGAATTTCCCTAAAAACAACACTACCTAAAAGTAACACTTGCGTAAATCATCCATTATAGTTAAGATAGTACTGGCACAAATATTCAAATAAAGCTATCAAAAAAACTATTTAAATAAAAATTAGAAATAAGGATGAAATTTTGCATCTACAGAAAGTTGAGGATTCAAATGAAAAAGAAAGCTGTATTTTTTGATATAGATGGCACGCTGTTTTTGCCCGATTGTGGAGTTCCCGCATCTACTATTGAGGCTATAGACAAGCTAAAAAAGGCGGGTGTACAGGTTGTTATCTGCACTGGCAGGGCAAGGTCAATGGTTCCTGACAATATTATTTCCCTTGGATTTGACGGCATTATTGCAGGTGCAGGTACTT
This sequence comes from Clostridiales bacterium, assembly GCA_012520815.1. GTDB lineage: Bacteria > Bacillota > Clostridia > Lachnospirales > Lachnospiraceae > SVEL01. Next base: position 5,167 of record JAAYNM010000045.1, on the reverse strand, counting down.
ACGTCGAATGCAATGGTGAAAATATCTACTGCAAAAATCTTGACAATGCCATAGCTATGGAACTTATTACTGATATGAGAAATGCTGGCTTTATCCCACTTCCTGAGGGTCATTTATGCTCTTATTTTGACAATGATGTAGAGGATGAATCATATTTAAAGGTTCTTTCTAGCTATTTCGGACAAGCAAGTATCGGTTTGCAGCCAATACCTGATGATTACAGCCAATTAAATGTTGCAAAGGTAAGTTGTAGACCTGGTGCCGAATGTAACAAAGAAATGCTTATGGACAAATATTCTTCTGACTTTAATATTATACAGCACGGTCGCTTACTGTTTGAATTTATTCCAATGTATACCAACAAAGCTATTGGTATTGAAAAATATTTGGAACATATGGGAATTGAACAAGAGAATACCTATGCTTTCGGAGATAGTCTGAATGATATTGATATGTTACGTTTTGTCGGTTGCGGTATTGCGATGGGAAATTCATCGAAAGATTTGCTAGAACACATTCCTAATGTGACTGATTCTATTTATGAGGATGGAATCTTCAATGCATTAGAGAAATTTCAAATTATATAGGATTATGAAACCCCATCTACTCAGAAGTTCATCTGAATGGATGGGGTATTTGTTTGGCACAATATTCATGCAGTATTTAACCATTACTACATATTTAATCTTCTAAATCTCCTGGATAATACACTTTAAGCATTTCTACAATCTCTGAGGATTCTTTGGCAGATATCTCTTTTAAATACCTGTCCTCACCTTCCATTAATCTTATTTCGTTTCCAATAACTACGATTTCATATTTAATATTATCATCCACGTAGAGGTTTACATTATAGCCACCCTCTAGGTCGTTGTAGGAATCAACCTTGGTCATCCCATCAAGAACTGCTGTTAATACTCTAATATCATCGACGTTTTCACCAGTATATTCCTCACCACCAAAATATACTCCAATCTTCACTGCACTAACATTGAAGTCTTTGGTAACTTCCTCTTTAGTTTCTGTAGTTGTGGGTTGATTCTCGGTGGTTCGGTTACTGTTACTTTCCTTACTATCCGCTCCTTTTTTTCCACATCCAGCGCATATAACTGTCAAAAGCATAATCAAACTTCTTTTGCATACTTTTACATCGTTTATTAATATAACAACATAAAAAGATAAAAGCACAAAACATAACAGATTTTGGACACAAAAAAGGCAACATATCTATTGATATGTTGCCTTTAAAATAAACTTAAAGATTTAATTTTATATTAGTGTAATGTAACTTTTGCTCCTACAGCTTCAAGTTGAACCTTGATTGATGCTGCTTCTGTTGCAGATAAACCTGACTTTATGATAACTGGAACTGCCTGTGTTTTAGCAGTTGCTTCTTCTGTTGTAAGGTCTGTTGTTTCTACAAGTGTAGCTATAACTGCTGCTACATCTTCTCCAACTTCTTCTAATGAAACATCAATAATTCCAAGTTCTTCTACTGGTGTTACTACTGGAGCTACTTCTGGAGCTGCTTCTACATCTGTTGTAGCTGTGGTTGCTGCTGCGGTTGCAGTTGCTCCTGTAGTTACATCTGCTGCATCTTCTTCTTTCTTATTGCCTTTTTTCTTTATGATGAAGAATACAATACCAGCGATAAGAATAAGTACGATTACAACAATAAGTACAATAAGTCCTGTTGGGAATGATGAAGAATCATCTTTAACTGTATCTTTTGGAAGTAAATCGCCCTGAACCATAGCAAGACATGAAATACCATCTACTTTAACTGAATTTCCTGTAAATGTTTCAATAGCATCTGTTCCAGCTACACCATTTTTGATGCAAACTTTCCATTCGCCGTCTGGTACTTTAACATCTACTGCCTCTGTGTTTGCGTTGTAGATAACACAGATAACATCTGAACATTCGTTGTTTGGCTGATTTTCAATTACAAATCCAACCACATTTTCACCAAGATCACTAAGGAATACAAGGTTAGTAGATACGTCTTCGGCTGTTGTCATTCTAAGTCCAGCGTGAGCTTTTCTGAATGCAATTAATCCCTTGTAATATGCAAGAGAATCAGCAACTAATTCATCTGATAATGTATCCCACTTAATGCTGTTTGTGTAATCAGAAGACTTGTAACTATTTTCTACAAAGCCTGTGTTTGTATCATTTGGCTTGCTACGTAAAATTTCTTCACCTGAAAGCATAAATGGTACACCCTGTGCCGTGTAAACAATACTTGCGCTTAACTTGTTCATTGCAAGTCTAACTGCATCTGTATCATCTGGATTAGATGATGAAAGTTTATCCCAAAGTGTTAAGTTATCATGACAAGAAACATAGTTAATTGCCTGAACTGGTGAAGCTGTCCATGATGCACCAAGGTCTGTGCCAGTTGCTGACCAGTTGATACCTTCATATGGAGTTGCACCAACTACACCTGATTTAATTCTTTCTTCTTGACCTGATTTACCTGTAGCAAATCCCTTATCTTTTTTGTCAAATACGCTACCTTTGATACCATCTCTAATATCATCACTAAACGCACCAACTTTATCCATAAGTTCTACATTAACCTTCATTGCACGTTCTGCTGCTGAAAGAGTACTATCTCCACCTGTCCATCCTTCACCATAAACCATGATGTCTGGATCAATTTCGTGTAATGCATCTCTTACTGCTATCATAGTTTCGATATCATGAATACCCATAAGGTCAAATCTGAAACCGTCAATATGATATTCGCTTGCCCAGTAAACTACTGAATCAACGATGTATTTTCTAACCATTGAACGATTAGATGCTACTTCGTTACCACAACCAGAAGCATTAGAAAAGTTTCCATCTTCTGTCATTCTGTAGAAGTAATCTGGTACTGTCATCTGGAAGTATGAATTTTCTGATTCAGCTGTATGGTTGTAAACAACGTCCATAATTACGCCAATGTCATTTGCATGGAATGCCTGAATCATTTGTTTCATTTCGTTAATTCTAACTTCACCATTGTATGGATCTGTTGAGTATGAACCTTCTGGAGCATTGTAGTTGTATGGATCATATCCCCAGTTGAACTGCTCTTGGTCAAGCTTTGTCTCATCTACTGAGTTTGGAGAATAATCATACATAGGTAATACCTGAACATGAGTAATACCTAAATCTACAATGTAGTCAAGTGCTGTTGATAAACCAGCAGAGTTCTTTGTTCCTGTCTCTGCAAGTCCAATGTACTTACCTTTGTTTGTTACGCCCGAGCTTTCATCAATAGTGAAATCTCTAATGTGTAATTCATAGATAATAGCGTCAGCATTTGATTTAATGTATTCTGGTCTCTTGTCATTTTCCCATCCATCTGGATTTGTTGAAGCAAGATTAATAACCATACCACGTTTACCATTAACGCCTGTTGTTCGAGCATAAAGATCTACTGCTTCTCTTTCTGCACCAGCATTTGTTATTGTATATGTGTAATAAACTTTGTTTAAATCGCCGGAAACTGTAGCTTCCCAAACGCCTTTTTCGCCTCTAGTCATTTCTACTGTTTCGTATGCATCTCCATCTGTGCCATTGTCATAGAGATTTAAAACAATTTTAGATGCAGATGGTGACCAAACCTTAAATGTTGTGCTATCTGCTGACCAGTTTGCACCAAGGTCATCGCCTTCGTAAGTATATGCTTCCTCAAAGTCTGATGAAGAGTAAACCTCACCGAATGTGATAGCTGTTTCACCGTACTCTTCTGAACTTAAAACATAGCTCTTTCCAAGATCAAGTGGCTCCTGCATATTAATGTTAAATGAGCTTGAAACACCTGCTGTAGAGAATACATTCATAATCTCGTATTCGTTACCATCAGTATCTTTTACTGTAAATAATTTAACTGATTCTGGATCTTCTGTATCAATAGGTGTTGTAGTCTTAACTGCAATTCTCTTTGCTGTTACAAGAGAAGCGCCAAGGAATCTTGGTGATAAATCTACTTCACTGTAATCATAGTAAATTGTTTCGTCTGCTTGAACAATCCAAACATCAACTACACCATCTACTGCCTTTGTTGTATCGATAAATCTATCCATATCACAATCTTTTTGATCCCATTCATTAAGTCTAACAATGAAACCATATTTTGCTACTGATGCATCAACATTTTTAATTAAATAAGGACCAAATTCGTCTGCACCAGTAAAGTCTACTCTTTCGCCATCGCCAGCTTCAGGCCACATCCAAACATTCCAGTTATCATATATTTCATCATATCTATGATAATGAAGCCTAATTGAGAGATCCCCTTCACCTGTTGGTGTTGCTGTAGATTCACCTGTAGTATTGCCAACCTTTGACATATCAAATGGTTCATATCCTGCTGGAGCTGTAATGTCATATGATTCAACACCACTTGTAAGCCAAACTTCTGCTACGCCATTAGTTACTGTCACAAATCTGTCATCCGCAATATCCTTGCTAGACCAATCGGCTCCACCTTGGCGAACGATAAAGCCTAAAGATGAAATATCTGCGCTTGTTTCGTAAATTGCTATTTTACCGTAACTGTCTTCAGCTGTAAATGCTACAGCTTTAGCACCACCAGATGGCTCTGCCTCCCAGCAGTAAATATCCCATCCGTCGTAATTTTTATCTTCTCTTTGGTAGTGGAAAATTACCTTTGATGATCCTGCTGCACTTACTTCGGTTGCTGGTGTATAGTAACATAACACACCAGTAATCATCATAACTACTGCAAGGAACAATGCGTGAACTCTTCTTTTCACATTTTTCATGAAAATAGTCCCTCCTTCTCTTTGTCTTTCTTTCCCGCTAAGAGTATCACATAAAATAATATTATTATATATAATAAATCTTAGCTTTATATGGATTTTCAAACCTGTAGCCAGGTATCCAAACATAATGAGGTAAAACTGTGTTTTCTAGGTAAAAAAAGTCCTTACAAATAATGTGTAAGGACTTTCTCTAAAGTCTTAATTATATTTCAAGATTCAAACTATCTGTTAGCTTTCTTCTTTGATGTAGCAACTACTACACATCCCATAGCAGCCATAACTGCGATGATAAGAGCAATGTTTGTGCTATCAGCTGTTTTTGGTGCTGCAGCCGCCTGTGGTGTTGTTGCTTCATACTTACCATCAGCATTCTTTGCACCTACAGT
>JAAYNM010000005.1 GCA_012520815.1 Clostridiales bacterium | reverse complement strand
TTAGAGGTGTAAGTACGGCAACGTATGTAGCTGACTAATACTAATAGGTCGAGGGCTTGACCAAACGGTTAGGTTGTTTTAAGAAACGGAAGTCGGATAATTTAATGTGTAGTTTTGAAGGTATAAACCTTCTAAATAATGACAATTTCCATGAAATTGTCTTATTTTGTGTAATATGGCCTGGTGGCTCAGCTGGTTAGAGCGCCGCCCTGTCACGGCGGAGGTCGTGGGTTCGAACCCCATCCGGGTCGTTATATTTTATATAATCAGTTATAATCTATTTGGGATCTTAGCTCAGCTGGGAGAGCATCTGCCTTACAAGCAGAGGGTCACAGGTTCGAGCCCTGTAGGTCCCATTAGTAATGACAAGTTCAACTTAATAACTGAATATGCCGACATGGCTCAATTGGCAGAGCAGCTGATTTGTAATCAGCAGGTTATCGGTTCAAGTCCGATTGTCGGCTTATGGGCAGGTTCCCGAGTGGCCAAAGGGGACAGACTGTAAATCTGCTGCAACTTGCTTCGATGGTTCGAATCCATCTCTGCCCATTAGCAATAAAATAAATTTTATTGCATATAATTAAATATAATATCGCGGGGTGGAGCAGTCTGGAAGCTCGTCGGGCTCATAACCCGAAGGTCGTTGGTTCAAATCCAGCCCCCGCAACTCGTAAGTTTTTACTTACAATGCCCAGATAGCTCAGTCGGTAGAGCAGAGGACTGAAAATCCTCGTGTCGCTGGTTCGATTCCGGCTCTGGGCATTTTTTAATGCCTTTTTTTATTTAAAAGAATCTTAAATTTCCAAACTTGATTGATGTATAACAATAAATATGTTATTATTTTAGTATCTTTAATAAATAAAGATAGGAGTGAAGACGATGAAAAATTTGCTAGTAGTTGATGATTCAAAAACCATCCTCAAAACAGCTAAATTAGTTTTAGAAGATAAATATAATGTTTATTTAGCCAATAGTGGAAAGATGGCATTAGATATAGTAGAAAAAAACCCAATTGATTTTGTTTTAATGGATGTAGATATGCCAGAGATGAATGGTATAGATGCAGTTAGAGCTATTAGAGAGATAGAAGCATTAAAAGATTTGCCAGTTATTTTCTTTACTGCGTTATCGAGTAAGGAGATAGTGACAGATTGCATTAATGTAGGTATGAGTGGATACATTGTGAAGCCATATAAGCCAGATGTCTTGATAGAAAAAATTAAATCCGTATTAGGTGAAAATTAATTAAAAGTTTGGACATATCAATGAAGAAAAGCGGCGAGAAAAATTTCATTAAAAATAATATTACATTAAAATTACAGGATTATAGTAGCAGCAATATGTATCCATTTCATATGCCGGGACATAAAAGGAATCCTGTATTTTTAAACTCCAAAAATCCTGTAGAAGGCGCATATAGTGTTGATATCACGGAAATAGATGGGTTTGATAATCTTCATAATGCAAACGGAATAATATTAGATTTAATGAATAATGTTTCGGATTTATATGGAACATTAAAGTCATTTATTTTGATAAATGGATCTTCTTGCGGAATACTAAGTGCGGTACATTCAGTCGTTTCTGAAGGAGAGACGATTTTGATAGCAAGAAATTGCCATAAGTCAGTATATAATGCATGTTTTCTCAAGAATTTAAGAGTAGAGTATTTATATCCATCATTAAATGAGAGACTCAAATTTTATGCTGGAATATCCCCAAAGGAAGTAGAAGCTGAGTTCAAGAAAAACACTTTAATAAAGGCAGTAGTAATAACCTCACCAACGTATGAGGGAGTGGTTTCGGATATCGAAAAAATATCGGAGATTACTCACAGTTATGGGGCGATATTAATAGTAGATGAAGCCCATGGGGCACATTTTCAATATTCTAATTGTTTTCCAGAATCAGCGGTTTCATTGGGTGCAGATATAGTAATTCAGAGTATTCATAAAACATTGCCTGCGTTGACACAAACAGCGCTTATGCATATATGTAGTGAGAGAGTTTCTGCTGAAAAGATAAATAAATATTTAGGAATTTTTCAAACAAGCAGTCCTTCATATGTGTTGATGTCATCTGTTGACTCGTGTATTTCAATGATGAGAAGTGGCGAGGAATTGATGGGGGCATACATTGATAGACTAAGGGATTTTTATAGAAGGACTGAGATTTTCAATAATATAAAAATACTTGGAAATGAATACGGAAAAACAAATGCAATTGAAAATGTTTTTGATTATGACTATGGAAAAATTGTTATCTTTGATTCCACATTTAGCTTAAGTGGAGTGGACTTGATGAATATATTGCGAGAAGAGTTTAGTTTAGAGATGGAGATGTCTAGCGATTTTTATGTTATTGGAATGACTTCCGTAATGGACAGTGATGAAGGAATAAATCGCCTCGCCAAAGCCCTTGAAGACATTGACAAACGAATAGAAGTAAGCAAAATGGACGGTAGGCAAGAATCATGCAGTGAGAATGATGACAGTAGTAAAAATTGTGAATATAGAGTTTTAGATTTTAAACAAAGCGAATCATACCTATATGGAGATTATAAAAAACACTGGGATGGACTGGAGAGGAAATTGTCAGTTGGAGAGGCCGAAAAATCTGAAAAAGTATGGATAAATATCGCAAATGCCTATGAAGAAGCCTATGAAATAAATAAAATTGTGGGTAAAATCGCGGGTGAGTACATTTATATATATCCACCAGGTAGTCCACTTATCGTTCCAGGAGAAGTCTATTCAGAGGAAATAGTTGCGAGAATTAAGTACTATATTGAAAGAAAACTTAATATAATAGGTATAAGCGACGGTTGTGTTTCGGTTTTAGTATAGAAGAGAGAGTTTGGGTGATATATGTATGCAAGTAAAGCAAAGGCATGAGTAAATTGCGTATATTACTGAAGGAAAATTAAGGATAAATTGAATAGATTAATCAAAGCGAAGTACAGATAAAACATATATATTATTGAAAGAGAAATGTGAACAAAGCGCGTATGCGGAAGAAAGGAAATTATGGGAAAAATATTCTATCTTATGGGAAAAAGCTCATCAGGAAAAGACAGCATATACAAGAGAATAATAGAAAGAAATTCATTCAACTTAAAGCCGATAATTGGTTACACTACAAGACCGATAAGGGAAGGGGAACGGGAAGGTGTAGAATATTATTTTGTTGACAATAAAAAACTAAATGAGATGCAGCTAAAAGGAATAGTTATTGAGCGTAGAGATTACAACACAGTTTTTGGGATTTGGAGTTACTTTACTGCAGATGATGGTCAAATAAATATTATGGAAAATAGTTACCTGCTTATAGGAACTCTGGAAGCATACGAGAAAATCAGAGGGTATTTCGGAGAGGGGAATGTAGTTCCTATATTTATTAATGTGGATGATGGTATAAGATTAAAGAGAGCCCTGGAAAGGGAGATGCTACAGGAAACACCTAAGTATGCAGAGATGTGCAGAAGGTTTTTAGTAGATGAAAAGGACTTTTCAACGGAAAATAAGCAAAGATGTGGAATAATGAAAGAATTTGAAAATGATGACCTGGAAAAGTGCATTGAAGATATTGAACAGGCAATAAAAGAGGAACTAGAGAAATAAAAAATATTTGAATTTAGATACTAAAAGGCGAACAATATAAAGAGTACAAAGTTGTTAAAGTATTCAGAAAGGAAGTGAGAAGATGGAAGGCATGGATATACGAATCAACGAGATTCTTAACGCGAATAGAGTGGAAGCTCCTAAACCAGTTCCTCAAGGTGATGAAAGTTTTAAATTCACCTTGGTTAGTAACATTCAAGAGGCGGATTTACAGGCGAGGGTGAGTTCGTTGCTTAATGAGATATCGGATCAAGGGAAAAAGATTTCTAAAAAGACCGATATCAGAGATATGAAAAGATATCGTGAACTGATTAAGACTTTTTTAAATGAGGTAGTGTATCGCTCCCATCAGTTCTCAAGAGAAAACTTTCTTGACAGAAGAGGAAGACATAGAGTCTACGGTATCGTAAAGTTAATTGATCAGAATCTTGATGAATTGGCAGAGGAGTTATTAAAGGATGAGAAAGACAATATAGCCATACTTAATGATATAGATGAGATTCGAGGTCTATTGTTGGATATACTAACTTGATAAGATATAACAGCTTGTACAGATATATGCAAAAAGATTATGATATTCAAGGAGTATGGCGAATATAAATAAACCTTGATATTGAGATAATACAGTGAATATAAAGAATTTGGAATTTTATAGAAGTATTATGAAGTGTTATATACAAGAATTAAATTTTATGGAAGGAGGCTTATATGGCTGGATTTGCTGATGTTATAGGACAGGAAAATGTTGTTTCACATTTAAAGAGTGCGATAAAATTGAATAAAATTTCTCATGCATATATAGTCAATGGTGAAAGTGGGATGGGGAAAAAGACTATAGCGAAGGCATTTGCAATGACCTTATTATGTGAAAAAAAAGGGGAATCACCCTGCATGGAATGTCATTCATGCAAACAAATTATGTCTAAAAATCATCCAGATGTGAAGCATGTGAGTCATGATAAACCAGCGACCATTTCTGTGGATGATATTAGGGTACAAATTAATAATGATATCGTGATTAAGCCATACTCTGCAGAATATAAAATATATGTAGTGGATGAAGCCCAAATGATGAATATACAAGCCCAAAATGCACTGTTAAAGACGATAGAGGAACCACCTTCATATGGGATTGTGATGCTATTAGTTAACAATAAGGATAGTTTTTTGCAGACAATACTTTCAAGATGTGTATCTTTGGACTTACGTCCTCTTAGCAAGAATCAAATTGTAAGTTATTTAAAAGCACAGGAAAAACTACCAGAGTATCAGGCTGAAATGGCTGCAGTTTTTTCAGGTGGAAATTTGGGTAGGGCTATACGTTTAGGAACTATGTCTGATTTTATGGAATTAAAAACATGCGTGGTTAGACATCTTAAATCAATAGGGAAGTCCACAGTTGCAGATGTGGCAGCATGCGTAAAAGAAATTGGAGATTATAAGAATAATATTAATGAATATTTGGATTTGGTGATGGCATGGTATAGGGATGTGCTGATTTTTAAGGCATCAAAAAATATAGATGAATTAATCTTCAAAGAAGAAATTCTAGCTATAGAAAAACAGGCGGTGCATATATCTTATAACGGCATTCAGGAGATATTTATGGCAATAGAAAAAGTTAAGACTAGATTGAGGTCAAATGTAAATTTTGACTTAACGATAGAATTGCTACTGCTCACAATAAAAGACAACATACAATAGATTCACTAAAATTAGAGTTTATCGGAGGGGAGAAACTAGGTTATATTAAACCGGGGTTTATTCCAAAAGAAATAAATGTTCATATAGGAATAGATGAAACTCTATGGGACAATAATTTACTGGAATATTCGTGTAATATTTGATAAAATGGAAGTCTAGGATTGTCTAGTTTGTAGATGAAAATGTCTTAATAGAGTTGCAGTATAGAAAACTTAAGTATTTTAACTTAAGGAGTAGAAAGGAAATCTAATATACATGATTAAAGTTATTGGTGTAAGATTTAGACAAGCAGGTAAGATATATTATTTCGATCCACAGGGAAATAGCATAGAGCGGGGACAGCATGTTATTGTTGAGACTGCTAGAGGCGTAGAATATGGAGTGGTAGTTTTAGGTGTAAGAGAGGTGGAGGATGATAAGGTTACTCAGCCACTGAAGCCAGTTATTAGAATAGCGACTGCAGAAGATGATGCATTAGCAGTTAAAAACAAGGAAAAAGAAAAAAAGGCATACAATATTTGCCTCGAAAAGATAAAGAAACATGATCTGGATATGAAGCTTATAGATGCCGAATATACATTTGACAATAATAAGGTACTTTTCTATTTTACCGCTGATGGAAGAGTAGATTTTAGAGAGTTAGTTAAAGATTTAGCAGCAGTGTTTAAAACTAGAATTGAGTTAAGACAAATTGGTGTAAGAGATGAGACAAAAGCCGTAGGCGGCATTAGTATATGTGGAAGACCATTGTGTTGTAATTCATACTTATCAGACTTTGTGCCAGTATCCATCAAGATGGCTAAAGAACAGAATCTTTCACTTAACCCTACGAAGATTTCAGGTGTCTGTGGAAGACTTATGTGCTGTTTAAAAAATGAAGAGGAAACATATGAAGAGCTAAACTCTCGCTTACCAAATGTTGGAGATAATGTGACAACAGATGATGGGTTAAAGGGTGAAGTTCACAGTGTTAGCGTTCTTAGACAGAATGTTAAAGTTATTGTAGAATTAGATGGTGCAAAAGAAATCAGAGAATATAAGGTAGCACAACTTAAATTTAAACCAAAGAGAAGAAGAGATAATATGAATCTTGACGATGCCGAATTGAAGGCATTGGAAGCATTAGAGCGCAAGGAGAAAATGGAAGGAAAGTCTAAGTTTGATGATTAATCTTTTGCCTGGTGAGAGAATAGATGATCTTGAAAGAAATGGATACAAGATAATTCAAAATAGTGACAAATTTTGCTTTGGTATGGATGCTGTACTTTTATCTGGATTTGCGCAGGTAAAGACTGGGGAAAAAGTATTAGATTTAGGTACGGGTACTGGAATTATCCCTATTTTACTCGAAGGCAAAACAGAAGGTAAGCACTTTTGTGCAATAGAAATTCAGGAAGAAAGTGCCGATATGGCAAGAAGAAGCGTAGCACTTAATTGCTTAGAAGAAAAGATAGATATAATAAATGGTGATATTAAAGAAGCCTCCAGTATTTTTGGGAGAGCTTCTTTTGATGTTGTAACTACAAATCCCCCATATATGAATGATAATCACGGGCTGAAAAATCCAGATTTACCAAAGGCGATTGCAAGACATGAAGTATTGTGTACACTAGAGGATGTTGTAAGAGAGGCAGCAGCAGTATTGAAGGATAAAGGTCGAATTTATATGGTACATAGACCACATAGATTGATAGAGATTATTACCACTATGAAAGAGTACAAGTTGGAACCAAAGAGGATTAAGATGGTTCATCCATTTATAGATAAAGATGCAAATATGGTATTGATTGAAGCTACGAAAGGTGGAAATCCATTTCTAAAGGTGGAAAAACCATTAATTGTATATAAGGAAGTTGGAAAATATACAGACGAGATATATGATATTTATGGATATTAGAGGAAATATATAAATATGCTATTAAAGGAAATGGATAGGAGAAATATGGCAGGAAAATTATATTTATGTGCAACGCCAATTGGAAATCTTGAAGATATTACTTTTAGAGTTATACGGACATTGAAGGAAGTGGATTTAATAGGTGCAGAGGATACGCGACATAGTATTAAATTATTGAATCACTTTGAAATTAATACACCAATGACAAGTTACCACGAATTCAATAAATACGATAAGGCTAAGTTTTTGGTTAATGAAATGTTAGCAGGAAAAAATATTGCATTGATAACGGATGCGGGAACTCCAGGAATTTCAGACCCCGGAGAAGAATTGGTACGACAGTGCTTCGAGGCAGGGATTGAGGTTTCATCATTACCTGGGCCAGCGGCTTGTATTACTGCCCTTACAATGTCAGGACAAGTAACCCGAAGGTTTGCATTTGAAGCTTTTTTGCCATCTGATAAAAAAGAGAGAGCTACTATATTAGAGGAACTGAAAAGTGAAACAAGAACAATGATAATTTATGAGGCACCTCATAGATTAGTAAAAACATTGACGGAATTACAGAAAACATTGGGCGGGAATAGAGGAATAACTCTGTGTAAAAAGCTTACTAAAATACATGAGAAGGCAAGAAAATCTACAATAGATCAATTAATATTTGAGTTTAAAAATGAAACACCACGAGGTGAGTATGTCCTCGTGGTGGAAGGAAAGTCTTTTGAAGCCATTAGGCAAGAGGCCATGGACAACTTTAATGAAATGACACTGGAGGAACATATGGCAATGTACGAAAATCAGGGCATTGACAGAAAGAGTGCTATGAAAATGGTAGCAAAGGATAGGGGCGTGTCAAAGCGCGATATATATAGCGAACTCAATGTTAATTAGGGGCGATTTCGTAATCATCATATATTGCAGTTTCTTTTAAGAAGATGGAAATGATACCGTTATTTTCTAAATGTTCATCTAGATAGGCAATCCGTTCAGGACTTGTATTATTTGTTTGTTAGTCTTATGTTATGCTTGGCGTATTGTTGTCTAAGATAATCTTTAATGTATCGGAAGTCTGAGTAGTTTGTACGCTGTTGTCAATTGCCAAACTTGCCAAGACACAAAATATATAAACCGGGAAAGTGATTTAGGAGAGGCAGGTCTTAGACAGGTGAAGCAGCTATATAGTCCAGTAATGCTTTGGAATATGTGGGAAGTACAAAAGCTCCAAATAACAGCCAATGAGAATTACAATCTATGAAAAGATAAGCTAAGAAAAAGATAGATTACAAGAAATGTAAGTAATCAGAAATAAAAGAGGAAGAATATATGAATTTAATTTCAGCAACCAATATAACTAAATCATTTTCGGAAAAAAAGACTCTAGATGAAGCATCCTTTTTTTTGGAGGAGGGTGAGAAAGTAGGTATCATTGGAATAAATGGTACAGGAAAGTCAACACTACTAAAGATTCTTGCAGGTATTGAATCGCCAGATAAAGGGCAAGTAACGAAAGCCTCACATGTGGTTATTAAATATTTACATCAAGATCCCTTGTTTTATGAAGATGAAACTGTGATTGAATATATCCTTAGAGAAAATAGAGATGTCACTGCCCATGATGTGGAGGCTATAGCAAAGACAATGATGACTAAGTTAGGTATTCTTGATTTTGATCAGAAAGTATCAACACTTTCAGGTGGACAGAGGAAGAGGCTTGCATTGGTTGCAGTTATGGTAGAAAAATCGGATATATTAATTTTGGATGAGCCTACTAATCATTTGGATAATTCTATGTCTGATTGGCTTGAGGAACAGCTAATCAAATATCGAGGAGCTGTGATTATGGTTACCCACGATAGATATTTTTTGGATAGCATTTGCAATAGAATAGATGAGATAGACAAAGGGAAAATCTACAGTTATAAAGCCAATTATTCAGGGTTTTTGGAACTTAAAAACGAAAGAGAAGACATATTAATAGCTAGTGATAGAAAGAGAAAATCCATTCTCAGAAATGAATTAAAGTGGGTTCAAAGAGGTGCAAGAGCCCGATCAACAAAGCAAAAAGCTAGACTTATTAGATACGAAGATATGAAGAATCAAAAGGATTTTGCAGAAGATTTAAGGGTAGAGATGAGTTCAGTGGCATCTAGACTAGGCAAAACCACTGTGGAACTTACAAATGTATGTAAGGCATACGGGGATAAAGTATTGATTAAGGACTTTTCTTACATTTTTTTGAAGAATGATAGAATTGGATTTCTTGGAAGAAATGGATGTGGGAAAACTACACTTATGAAGATTATTGCCGGAAGAGTTCCACCTGATAGAGGAGAAATTGTTATAGGACAAACTGTAAAAATCGGGTATTATTCACAAGAGATTGAAAGCAATCCAGCGGCGGGAATTTCATATATGAATCCAAAGCTTAGGGTGATAGATTACATTAGAGAAACAGCAGAGTTTGTTCAGACTGAGGAAGGAACTATTACAGCCTCGGCTATGTTAGAGAGATTTTTATTTTCGGGTAAAGAGCAATATTCATTAATCGAAAAATTATCTGGTGGAGAAAAACGAAGGCTCAATCTTCTTAGGGTACTTATGGAAGCACCAAATGTATTGATTTTGGATGAACCAACCAATGATTTGGACATTGCAACCCTTACTATACTTGAGGATTATATTGACCATTTTCCGGGGATAGTGATAATTGTATCCCATGATAGATATTTCTTAGATAGAACCGTAAGGAGAATATTTTCCTTCGAGGGAGAGAGAAATATCCGTCAATATGAGGGTGGGTATACAGACTACGCTATTCATAAAGAAATTGAATTATTACAAACCCAAAGTTCAGATAATGGCATAGGTAGAAAAAAGATAGAAGGTAATACTGGGGTAGGGAAGACGGCAGAAGTATCAGATAGAGGAAATTTAAGCAATTTAGGCAATAGTGGAAAGAAAAGGGAGAAACCACGTGAAAGGAAATTAAAGTTTTCTTACCAAGAGCAGAAGGATTATGATAATATTGAAGAAGAAGTATCCGCACTAGAAGAAAAGATAAAATACTTAGATGCAGAAATATTAAAGCAAGCAAGAGATTTTGTTAAGCTTAATGAATTGACTAAGGAAAAGGATATAGTAGAGGAAAAGCTGTCCGAAAGGATGGAAAGATGGATGTATCTTGAGGATTTAAAAAGTCAAATTGATGCACAGTAGGAGGAATTGAAATGTCGTTTGTCAACTATCATACACATTGTAAAAGGTGTAAACACGCTGTGGGGGAGGAGGAAGATTACATTGTTGAGGCTATAAAGCATGGATTTAGTGAACTTGGAATGTCAGATCATATTCCATATCCAGATGTTGATTACGGTGCAAGAATGGAATATATGGAAAAGGATTCTTATTTAGATACAATGTCAGCTATTAAGGAAAAACATGGGGGCAAATTGGAAATATACACTGGATTTGAAAGTGAGTATCTAAAGAAATATGATAAATATTATCAGAGCCTATTAGATGATACAAGGTGTGATTATTTAATTCTTGGACAACATTTTTTTGAAATGCCAGATGGTAAAATACAAAATGTATATGACATCAATGATTCAAAATTATTACCACTTTATGCAAAGAGTTGTGTTGAAGCTATGAGGACTGGGTATTTTAAGATGCTTGGTCATCCAGATTTATTTGGTGTATGTGAACTAAAAATAGACAGCAATTATCAAAGGGCTTTTGATATTCTTATAGAGGGTGCTGAAAAATATAATTTTACATTAGAATATAATGCAAATGGTCTTAGAAGAGGAATGAGCAGGTTCGAGGATGGTATGCGCTACCAATACCCTATGGATATATTGTGGGATATGGTAAAGGATACAAATGTAGAAGTAATGGTGGGTTCGGATTGCCACAATCCTGAGCAACTTTGCGATGAATATTTTGTGAATAGCGTTAAAAAGATGAAAGAGAGATAAAAGAAAGAGTATAGTAGGATATATAAAGAAGAAAAATAGATAATAGAAAAGAACAATGATAAATAGAATGGGTTGAATTAAAAAAAATACTATACTATAATAATATAGATTTTAGAATAGGAGGAACGTATGAGAAAATTTAAAATTATAGCAACTTCGCTGGCAGTCTCCATGTGTTTTATGGCGATTGGATGTAGTAGTGATACAAAAACTTCTGCAAACGAGGCTACAATGAATTCAGGAGAAAAAGATACAGACCCTACGCAGGAGACAACTACAGAACCACCGACTACTGCAGAAGAAACCACCTCAAGTTCATATGCTGGGAACTTCTCAGAGTTTGATACAGACATAAAAGAATGGGGCGTTGGAACAAATCGTCTTGATGATGGTAGGTATGAAGGTCCTGTATATGCACAGAATAAATGGGGGAACGATTTTAAAGTAGATTTTATTAAAGAAAACGAAAAAGTTATTTACCTTACATTTGATGAAGGATATGAAAATGGATATACACCTGCTATTCTTGATACTCTTAAGGAAAAGAATGTAAAGGCTGTATTTTTTGTAACAATGGATTATGTGAAAAGAGAGCCTGAACTTGTTAAGAGGATGATTGAAGATGGTCACGTAGTAGGAAATCATAGTGTTTCACATCCATCTATGCCTACACTTTCAGCAGAAAAGATGAAGGAAGAAATCACAGGACTTCATGAATATGTTAAAGAGAACTTCAACTATGATATGTTTCTCTTTAGACCACCAATGGGACACTACAGCGATCAATCACTTGCAGTAACAGAAAGTCTTGGATATACAACGGTTTTATGGAGTTTTGCACATATGGATTGGGATCCAGATAATCAACCATCCCACGAAGAAGCCTTACAAACAACCATTGATAGAATGCACAATGGCGCAATATACTTACTACATGCAGTATCTGAGTCAAACACATCTATACTTGGACAATTTATTGATAAAGCTGAAGCTGAGGGATATACTTTCGTTGAATACACAAGAAATTAGTTAAAACAGGTATATGTTTAAATACTAAATCATAACATTATTACAAGAACAAATGTGGTAATGTTATGATTTTTTTAATTAAGATTTCTAATATGATAATACCTTTACTAGTTTTATATATTGTTAATTTTCAAACAATGCTTTCTTTTTTTGACCAGAAGTAGTATTATATAGAGTATAGAGAGCTCGTGAAATAAAAGAAAGACAATAGGAGGATAAGACAATGGAATTAGAGAAATTAATAGCAAAAGGAAGATTTAATGAGGTATATAAGAGTGGAGATTTAGTGGTTAAAGTATTTAATGCTGATTATCTCAAAGCAGATGTGTTTACAGAGGCAAGTATTATTGCAACGGTAGAACCACTAGGACTCAATATTCCGGCAGTTAAAGAGGTTACAAACATTGATGGCAAATGGGCTATATCAATGGAACGCGTTGAGGGAAAGACACTCAGCCAACTTATGGATGAAGAGCCAAACAACGTTGAGAAATATGTTGAGATGATGGTAGATATTCAGGTGGATATGTTTTCTAAGAAATGTCCAAAACTTAGAAATCTTAAAGAAAAACTTACAACAAAGATTAATGCAGCGAGTATAGATGATGGTAAAAAGTATGAGTTACTTTCCACTATGGAGAATACACCAAAGCATGATAAGTTATGTCATGGAGACTTTACACCACAGAACATCATTATAGATGCATCAGGAAAGGCATATATTATTGACTGGAATCATGCAACTATTGGTAATGCTAGTGCAGATGTAGCAAGATCATTCCTATGGTTAAGCTTATATAATGCAAAGATTGCAGATATGTATGTAAATAAGTATTGTGAAAAGACAAATACTGCTAAGTCATATGTTCAGAAATGGCTTCCGGTAGTGGCAGCGGCTAGAATTTCAAATGGTATACCTGAAGAGAAAGAGCTTCTCGATAGATGGGTAGATATAGTAGAAAATCAATAAAATGTTTGTAAGATAGTAGCGAGCACGAAAAGGATCAGCGAGATGATGTATAATCCACTGGTCCTTTTCGATTTCATAAATAAAAGTGCTAGACAAAGAAATTTTTATCGGTATAATTATAGTATAAGATTTGATAGTAAAACAAACTAGATACGAGGTAAAAAAATGAAGGTTACTATAATTATTCCATCACTAAATCCGGATGAAAAGCTGGAGGAAGTGGCAAACGGTTTGATTGATGCGGGATATGAGGATATTGTTATAGTAAACGATGGAAGTGATGAGGCGCATCTTGATCCATTTAAGGCATTGGAGGCCAAGCCTCAGTGCACAATTCTTACTCACGAGGTGAATAAAGGAAAAGGCAGAGGATTAAAAACAGCATTTTCGTATATCCTAGAGAATAGAACGGATATAGATGGTGTTATTACCGTGGACGGTGATAATCAACATCAAGTAAAAGATATTACAGCTTGTGGGCAGATGATGGTTCAGGAAAAGGATGCCATTGTCCTTGGATGTAGGGATTTCTCAGGAAAAGATATTCCTACAAGAAGTAAGTTTGGAAATAAACTTACAAGTTTTATTTTTAGGGTCGCATGTTCAGTGAATATATCGGATACTCAAACTGGTCTTAGAGCCATTCCAGTTCAATATTTAAAGTATATGTTGGAGATTGAAGGTGAAAGATTCGAATATGAAACGAATATGTTATTATCATTAAAAACATACAAAATTCCTTATAAAGAGGTAAAGATAGAAACAGTATACATTGAGGAAAATCAGACATCTCATTTTAATCCAATTGTAGACTCGTTTAAGATATATAGAGTAATATTCAAGTTCATGTTTAGTTCGGTGGCAGCCAGTATTATAGACATTATAATATTTGCGATACTTGTACGAATTACTGGAAGCGTATTAGATATAAAGCTTAGCGTTTTTGTATCTACTTTTGGAGCTAGAGCGGTTTCTTCAATATTTAATTGTATATTCAATAAAAAGGCAGTATTTAAGTCTGATGCACCGATTGTTAAGGTGTTAGTTAAGTACTATATACTTAGCGTGATTCAGACCGCTATATCATATCTGTCAGTTATGGGTATTACCACGTTGCTGGCTTTGGCAGCAGAGCCATTAATTGTGCTATCAAAGGTGGTAGTAGATGTACTATTATTCTTTATTAGCTTTAAGATCCAAAAAGTGTGGGTATATAAAAACTAACAAAGAAAAAGGAAGTGATTGAGTGGACGCATACGGAACAATCAATGAAGTACTTGTAAAACTATTTAATGATGTTATGACAATTGAAGAAAAGGCTATAATTACAGGAAAATTTACAGATATTTCTAACAATGATATGCACATTATTGAGGCGATTGGTATTGATGAACCAAAGAATATGTCCACGATAGCAAAACTTCTTTCTGTAACGGTTGGTACACTTACTATAGCTATAAATAGTTTGGTGAAAAAAGGTTATGTAGATAGAGTGCGAAGTGAAAAAGATAGGAGAGTTGTATATATCTCTCTAACCGATAAAGGTTTGAAAGCATATGAACATCATAGAGAATTTCATAATAAAATGGTGGAGGCGGTACTTTCGGATTTGGAGGAAGATGAGTTACCGGTGTTGATGAAATTCTTGGGAAATCTCGTGGAATTTTTTAAGAACTGGGATAAGAGATAGTATTTGCTGATAAAAGTAATCAAAATGTGAATATCTAAGACTGAGGAAGATTTTAAAATATATTTATAAGAATATAGTGATATATAAAAATTAA
>JAAYNM010000044.1 GCA_012520815.1 Clostridiales bacterium | reverse complement strand
TCAAAAAGGCATACCCCTATATTGATAAGACGAATTTACTAAATGTCATCAAAACAAAAAAAGACCTAGGCGTTTGAACTTCACACAAAAGTTGGATTAAAATCCTACTCTTTGATGTGATTCTTCAATCTCCTAGATCTCTATAATTTACTTATTTATGGAACACCTGTGCTCCGATAATTGTGTATTGGCTATATGCAGCATAGTTTGCTGCACGTAATGAACAGAAGTTGTAATACTCAGGTACATTGTTGATACCTGCTATTGCATCCTTTGTTGCCTGAACAGCTACATCTGTTGGGCCATTTGAAATATATCTTGACAATGAACCATTTGTAGCAACTGTAAACTGTCCACGTGCATATATTACATCATGCACTGTAGAGCCATATCTACCAGCTTTTAATCTATTAAGAATAACATTAGCAACTGCTAATTGATCTTCATATATATCTCCGCCTGCTTCAGCGCTTACTGTACAAGCGATTAAGTATGCATCTTCTGCAGAAATAACATGTCCTGTTGTCTGAACAGTCTCTACAAACTGGCTTTCTCTAACCGCCTGCTCATAAGCTGCCTGTTGACGCTGTCTTTCTGCCTCTGCTGCTTCTGCTGCTAATCTTTGTCTCTCAGCTTCTGCTGCAATTGCTGCCTGCTCTTCTTGAGTAGTAATACCAGCACTCATTTCATATTCGTATAAAATATAATTTGATGCCACATATACTTCTCTTCCAATATAACTAATCTTTGTCCATTCTGTTCCTTTTTCAAGAACCTGGAACTCTGCTCCAATATCTATTGTAGCAATAACTTCTGCATCTGAACTACCAGATGTTCTAACTCTTAAAGAATTAACAACTGATGTTCCGTAACAAGCAGCAACATCTGAAATGTGTGCTTCTACTTCTTCATCAAACCATGCGTAGTCATTAATAATGTATCCAACTACATTTCCAGACTGAACTTTTGTCCACTCTGTTCCTTTTTCGATGATGTCTCCACCACCACCAGCATAAATCTTTCCGACTATTTCTGATTCGGCATCAGCACTAGCTCTTACATTTAAAAATTCATTAACATTTACAAGAAACTTCCCTACATAAATATTTTGTTCTTCAGTTTCTTCCTCTGTTGTCTTTTCTGTAGATGTCTGTAGGCCACCATTGTTGATTGCGTCTTCAATTGAAAGACCTACCATAAATTCGTTAACTTTCACTAATGATGCATCGAGGTTTAACGCCTCATTTGTTTCCTCACTAGCTTCGATTCCCTTTGTTGTTTCCAAAGTGTCAGATGAATCATTCCCTACGTTGCAAACGATAATTACTAAAAGCATTACAGCTGTAACTGCCACTGTAATCCATTTAACTATCTTTTCTCGTTTAGTTTCCATGATTTTCTCCTTGATTTTATAATTTGTTACAAAATCGTTAAATTTATTACAACTTTTCGTAGGTTATGATATCAGAACAGAATATATTTGTCAAGTTTTTAAATTTCAAAATCGTCAAAGCCTTGATTTTACGCCATTTTCTTTGAATAGCTTTTCCTATTTTTTAATCATATTATATGTATTTGTTACAAAAATATTACACCCATACTATGAAAAAATTAACAATTTATTTCTATAAAATCAAAGGGAGATTTATATCTTCCTTTTTGCCTCATACATAAGTATTGCTGCCGCCACAGATGCATTTAATGATTCCAGTCTGCCCTCCATTGGAATTTTTACAAGTTTATCTGCCATTTTTGTTATTTCATCGCTCAATCCCTTTGCTTCATTTCCAATGAAAATTGCTACTGAACCTTTAAATGTTTCATCATCAAAATATTCCTTACCCTTAAGGTGTGCAGCATATGTAGTTATGCCACTTTTTTGTAATTTCATTACTGTTTCTGTAAGGTCTTCTTCTATAATAAAGGGAACTCTAAATAATGAACCCATAGTAGATCTGGTAACCTTGGGGTTAAACACATCTACGCAACATTTATTCATTATAATAGCTGCTACTCCTGCACCCTCACATGTCCTAATAATAGTACCCATATTTCCTGGGTCCTTTATCTCATCCAAAACGAGAAATATCTGTTTCTTCCTATTATCAATAATGGAACCTAATTCATATTTCGGCATTTTTGATACCATAAAAATACCTTGTGGTGTAACAGTATCGCTCATATGTTTTGCCACATCTTGACTTATAAGTGTATATGGGATTTTTTCTAATTTTTTTAAAACTTTATTGTAAATTTCTTCACTAAATCCATTTTTTGAATCCTCAACTACATTTTTTGTAACATATACACTTTCTATTAAATTTTCTGGGATTTCAAGAAAAATTTTTACACCTTCTACTACAAATAGGCCCTCTTTTTTTCTTAATGAGGACTTATCCTTAAGGCTTGATACAAACTTTACTTTTGGATTTGTAGGTGATGTTATTTCGTGAATTTGACTCAATTTGTACTATCCTTTCCTTATAAATATTTATATTAAAATACTTTAGATATCAATTCGTTTCTTCCTATAACAACTAAGGTAGAATCCGCTGTAAAAGACTCCACTGGATCTAAATTAACAGTTAATTTTTCACCATTTCTTATTGCAATAACATTAAGCCCATATTTTTTTCGTGGATTTAACTCTGTAAGATTTTTGCCAACCCAGGACTTTGGAACTGTTGCTTCTACAATGCTATAATCCTCTTTTAAATCTATGATATCTCTAAAATGAGTCATAGCAATGTTTCTTGCAATTTTTACACCAAACTCCTTCTCTGGAAAAACAATTCTATCTGCTCCCACCTTTGTCAATACTTTTGCATGGACATCGTTTTGTGCCTTGACTATAACTTGCGGTACCCCCACCTCCTTAGACAGTATGGTAGCCATTACCGATGCCTCTAAATTGTCACTGATAGCTATAATTGCTACATCCACATTTTCAAGCCCCAAATTACGCACTACATCTGGTTCAGACACATCTGCTCGAACTGCATATGTCACCTCGTCAGCTATTTCTTGGATTTTATCCTCATCAATATCAATAGCTAATACACTTCCACCCTCTCTTGCATAGGCAGTAGCCACACTGACACCAAATTTTCCTAAACCTATCACCGCTATTTCTTTCATATTTCGATCCTTCTTTCACTAATATCGCTACAAGTATTATCCAACAATAATTCTCTTTCTCGCCAATTCCCTGGTATCAGACTCATGGTTTTTGCCTTTCATACTAAATGCCATAACTACTGTAATAGGCCCAATTCTTCCTATAAACATAAGAATAATGATAATAATCTTCCCTAAAGTCGAAAGCATAGGTGTAATACCTGTGGAAAGTCCTACCGTTGCCATTGCGGAAAAACACTCATAAATAATGCTAAGCGCTGGAAAATCTTCTGTAATGGATAAAGCTATAATTCCAATTAAAAGTATGCTCATTCCTAGTGCTATAACTGTGAGACCCATTCTTATGTTTTTACTACTTATTTTTCTATCAAATGCCTCTGTGTCCTTTTTACCCTGAATTACACCTCTCACACAAAAGAACATCATTGCTACCGTAGTGGTTTTTAGTCCTCCTGCGGTGCCCATAGGTGAACCGCCTATAATCATAAGTACCAACATAATCAAATACGTATGCATCCTAAATGTGCCTTGAGTAATGCCTGCAAATCCTGCGGTTCTCGTAGTAACAGATTCAAATGTTGATGCTAATATTTTACCACCAAAGTTCATATTTCCTAAAGTTTCGGGATTATTATATTCCATTGCAAATATAAGTGCTGCACCTGCCGCTATTAATATAGCCGTAGTGGTAATAGCAACCTTTGAATGTAATGTTAATCTCTTAAATAGTACACCCCTGATTTTTTTAATCTTGAATGAATCACTTACAACTTTTTTAACATCCCACCAAACTATAAATCCAATACCACCTACGATAATAAGTCCCATTGTAAGCATACTTAACCATAAATTTGTAGAATAGTTCATTACATTAGAATCACCTAATATATCCATACCTGCATTACAAAATGCCGAAACTGCATAAAAAACCGAATACCATATACCTTTTGTGATTCCAAACTTTGGTATAAAAAAGAATGAATACAAAACAGCACCGATAATTTCAACACCTAGCGCACCGCGAAATATCCTAGTGATAATGCCTTCCATTCCTCCGATTGTATCAAGATTATATGATTCTTGTATCAGAATCTTTTCTTTCATTCCAACTCGAACATGGAACAGTCTCATAACTGCTACCATACAGCAAACAATCCCTAGACCACCAAGCTGTATTAATATTAAAATAACTATTTTTCCAAACAAACTCCAGTGAGTAGCTGTCGACACAGTGGTTAGACCCGTTACGCATACGGAAGTTGTTGCTGTAAACAGTGCATCAATAAAATTGGTAACACTCCCATCTGCTGATGAAACAGGCAACATTAATATCAATGTTCCTATTATAATGATAAAAAGAAAGCCAAAAGCAATTCGCCTAGTTGAACTAAACTTCTGACCCTTTTTCTCTTGGTTCATATCTTTCCTCGCTCTTTCTTTAAGCAATCTCTATTTGAATATTCAAATAGTTCTCATATTTCTAAATCAACATTACCCAACGTTCTCTGTGTGAGATATATTTTTCCTTAAATTAAAAGTTAAGAGAATGATTACTCATTCTCTTAACTCTAAGGAATGTCATTCTATTATCTAGCTAAATTCTTGCTAACTTCAAACTGATACTCATCAATATCTTTTGTCATAGCAAGAGCTTCATCAATTGAATAATCAACATATTCGCCGTTTGCATATGCAACAACTCTATCACTCTTGCCTTCGCAAAGAAGATCTACTGCATAAGCACCCATTATAGAAGCATACATTCTATCTTTACAAGTTGGGCTTCCACCTCTTTGCATATGTCCTAGGATGGCTGCTCTTGTCTCCATACCTGTAGCTTCTTCAATTCTCGTAGCCATACCATACGAATCGCCGATACCTTCGGCATTTATAACGATATGGTGTTTCTTGCCACGTTGTCTTGTCTGTCTAATATGCTCGATAACTGCTTCTTCATTATTATCATATCTTTCTGGAAGAAGAATATCCTCTGCACCATTTGCAATTCCTGTCCAAAGTGCAATATATCCAGCACGTCTACCCATAACTTCGATAACCGAACATCTCTCATGTGATGTAGATGTATCACGAATCTTGTCAATAGCTTCCATAGCTGTGTTAACTGCTGTATCAAAACCAATTGTGTAATCTGTACAAGCAACATCTAAATCGATTGTACCTGGTACACCTATAGTGTTAATGCCTAAATGTGAAAGTTTTTGAGCTCCTTGGAACGAACCATCACCGCCGATAACTACTAATCCATCAATTCCATGCTTTCTACAAATATCCGCACCTCTTTGTTGGCCTTGGGATGTTGTAAAATCTTCACATCTAGCTGTGTAAAGAATAGTTCCACCTCTCTGAATAATATCTGATACACTATGTGCATCCATATCTATAATATCTTCTTCTAAAAGACCTTGATATCCTCTTCTAATACCCTTAACTTTTTTGCCACGTGCTATTGCTGTTCTTACAACTGCTCTGATAGCTGCGTTCATGCCCGGTGCGTCGCCACCACTTGTAAGTACACCTATTGTATTTACTTCATTTGCCATTATAGTGCCTCCTGCGATGTTTTTAGTTACTTTTCCAAATTATACGTCACTATTTTAATACGTTTTACTTCTCATTTCAAGTGCAAAATGCAAATATTGACTTATTTTGCACAAACCACACTGAAAATATTCCAAAACTATTTTACTGCGATATTACTATCACCATATTTTGCTTTAAGTTTTTCTATAAGAATTGAATCTGCCGATACATTCTTTGCAGGTGGTAAAATCTTTTTTGCATTTTCCTTTGCAAGGTAAATTATCACATTATCCTTTCCATCAGATTCAGAAAGCAATTCTAACAATTCTTCCTCCTGCTGTTCATACTCAGCCTTGCTGTTAAATCTTATCCAAACTTTAGATGGAACCTCATCAAACAATGTAATACTTTCACATATAAGTTTGGCATTTTCTTCATCATTGACTGTAACCCGACCGCTTACAAAAATTCTCTCATCTTCTTTCAGAGAAAATCTGTATTTTTCAAAATCTTTCGGGAATAAAATAATTTCAACTACACCATATAAATCTTCGATAGTCACAAATGCCATTACTTTATTAGTTTTGGTATTTTTTATTGTGATACCGTTAATAATTCCACCAATTTTTACTTTTGCTCCATCATCAAGTTTTGCTTTATCATCCTCTAAAACAAAATCCGTTGATACAGCTGTTATGTTGTTCTTCCATTTTGACATATATTCTTCCATTGGGTGACCACTTACATATACGCCAATTACCTCCTTTTCAAACGCCAATATCTCTAGCTTTGAAAATTCAGATACATTAGGAACTTTTATTTCAAATTCACTTTTTTCTTCCTCAGGTGCAAAATCAAACAATGTCATCTGGCCTGCCATATTATTTTTCTTATCCTGAGACACTGAATCTACTACCTGAACATATGTCATCATTAGCTGTCGTCTATTTAAACCAAAGCTATCAAATGCGCCTGCTTTAATAAAACTCTCTATTGTACGTTTATTAACTTCCTTGCCAGTAAGTCTAACAACAAAGTCATTTAGCGAAGTAAAGTGCCCTCTTTCGTTACGTTCCTCAACAATATTGTCAATAACACTCTTTCCAATACTTTTTAACGCCGAAAGACCATATCTAATACTTCCATCTTCTACAGAAAAGTCTCGCTCACCTTTGTTTATATCTGGTGGTAGTACATTAATTCCCATACCTCGACAAAGCATAATATATTCTGCAACTTTTGA
This sequence comes from Clostridiales bacterium, assembly GCA_012520815.1. GTDB lineage: Bacteria > Bacillota > Clostridia > Lachnospirales > Lachnospiraceae > SVEL01. Next base: position 40,283 of record JAAYNM010000044.1, on the reverse strand, counting down.
GGAGTTATCTATAAAGGAAGTCATAAGTGCTGCCATAAATTCTACTGGATAATAACATTTCAAATATGCCGTTTGATAAGACACCACCGCATATGCTGCTGCATGGGATTTGTTGAAAGCATATTTTGCAAAATCTATCATCTCATCATAAATCTTATTGGCAACTTTTTCACTAATTCCATTATTTATGCAACCTGGGATACCATCCTCCTCATTTCCATATACAAAATTTTTGCGTTCTTTTTCCATTACAGACTGTTTTTTCTTAGACATAGCTCGTCTAAGTAAATCACTTCGCCCAAGGGAATATCCTGCAAGATCTCGAACAATTTGCATTACCTGTTCTTGATATACTATACAACCATAAGTTGGCTCCAGAATAGGTTTTAACTGAGGACAGTCATATGTTACTGATGTAGAGTTACGCTTTCCTTCTAAATATTTTGGAATAAAATCCATTGGACCTGGTCTATATAATGCAATTCCCGCAATTATATCTTCTAAACTGTCAGGTTTTAATTCCTTCATAAAGTTTTTCATTCCAGCACTTTCAAGCTGGAATATACCTTCGGTCTTGCCGCTACCAACAAGAGCTAGTACCTTAGGGTCATTTTGGTCTACCACATCTAAATCTAGTTCCACACCTGTGTTATTACAAATCATCTTCAAGGTATTTTGGATAACTGTTAATGTTCTAAGACCAAGAAAATCCATCTTTAACAGTCCCAACTCCTCCAAAGTGGTCATAATATACTGAGTTGTAATTGTACCATCCGCCGCCCTAGAAAGTGGTACAAATTCATCTACGGGTCTTGAGCTAATAAGCACCCCGGCTGCATGCATAGAGGTGTGTCTAGGTAAGCCCTCTAATCTTCTTGCCATATCTATCAGGTATTTAACTTGCTGGTCATCTTCATACATTCTTCTAAGCAACGGATTCATTTCTAATGCCTTGTCCAATGTGATATTTAACTCTCGTGGAATCTGCTTAGAAATAGAATCCGCTTGAGAATATGGCATATCCAAAGCCCTTGCCACATCTCTTATAACACCTCTAGCAGCCATTGTTCCGAATGTAACAATCTGAGCCACCTGACTCTTTCCATACTTTTCAACAACATAATCTATAACTTCTCCACGCCTTGTCATGCAAAAATCTATATCAATATCTGGCATAGATACACGCTCTGGGTTTAAAAATCTTTCAAACAGTAAGTTGTATTTTATCGGATCAATATCCGTGATTTCTAGTGTATACGAAACTATGCTACCCGCTGCCGAACCACGTCCTGGCCCTACTGCGATACCTCTGTTTTTTGCGTAGTTAATAAAATCCCACACAATTAGAAAGTAGTCGATAAATCCCATACCTCTAATAACTGACATCTCATAGTCTAATCTTTCTTTTAGAGATTTCATCTCCTCTTCGGGCACTCCACCATATCTCTTTACAAGTCCTTTATTACAAATGCTGGATAAATACTTCCAACTGGCCTCTCCTTCCACCTCTGGAGAATCCCAATATTCCTTTGGAACTTCGAACTTAGGGAGCTTTCTTACACCAAATTCTATCTCTACATTACACCTCTCGGCTATCTTGTGTGTATTTTCCAAGGCATTTAGAGCATAAGGAAAAAGTTCTTTCATCTCTTCCTCACTCTTTAAGTAGAATTGTCCACCTTCATAGCGCATTCTATCCTCGTCTGATACCTTTTTATTGGTTTGAATACAAAGTAAAATATCATGGGGTATGTAATCTTCTGGCAATACATAGTGGACATCATTGGTTGCCACAATCTCTATCCCTAAATCCCTGCTCATTCTTAAAAGTCCAGTATTAACATTTTTCTGTGCTTCAATGCCATGGTCCTGTAATTCCAAAAAGAAATTGCCCTGACCAAAAATTTCATTGTATTTCTTAGCTGATACTACAGCCTCTTCATACATTCCTCTTGCAAGAAATCTTTGTACCTCGCCTGCAAGACAGGCACTAAGCGCAATAATACCTTCTGAGTATTCCTTAAGCACTTCACAATCCACTCGAGGCTTGTAATAAAATCCTTCCGTAAATCCTTTTGATACAATTTTCATTAAATTATGATATCCTGTATCGTTTTCTGCTAACAACACCAAATGGTGATATATATCTTCTCCTGCACCTGGCTCTTTATCAAATCTAGAACCTGGCGCCACATATATTTCGCACCCAAGAATCGGTTTAATCCCCGCAGCCTTAGCAGCTCTATAAAAATCTATAACACCATACATTACGCCATGGTCTGTTATAGCCAAACTATCCATATTAAGTTCTTTCGCATGTTGTACAATCTCTTTAATCTTACTAGAACCATCTAACAGACTAAATTCCGTATGTACATGTAAGTGAGTGAATGCCATAAAATCACCTTTCATATTTTTGCTGAATACAAATGTAATTTTATCACACTAAACTTATTCACACAAGACAACAACGGTATTAAAAAAGAACATCAATATTGATGTTCTCTTAAATGTTTTTTTATGAATCACTACTTAAATATTCTTCAATTCTTGATATAGCTGCTTCCTCATCATTGCCACTTGCCTCTACAACAACTTCTGCACCTGCTGCCAGACCTAATGTCATCATTCCCATAATGCTCTTTGCATTAACTTTTTTATTTTCGTGTTCAACATAAATTGAACTGTCAAATTGACTTGCTACCTGTACAAACAATGCAACAGGTCTTGCTTCTAAACCAGTTTTAATTTTAATAATCATTTCCTTCGTTATCATAATCTTCCTCCTAAATTAACAGTAGATTTTCATTAAGGCGGGTTAAATATATTTCTTCTTAAATAATAAAAATCAATACCTAACTTCTGCCTCTAAGGTTTTCTGCAATTTCACTCAATTTTCTAAGTCTGTGGTTTACACCCGATTTTCCAACGGGCGTTGATAATAATCCTGTTAGTTCCTTAAGGGAAGCATCTGGATTATCAAGTCGTACTTGCGCCATCTCTTGAAGTACAGGAGGAATTTGGGATAATCCGCACGTATCGCGAATGTATTTAATATCCTCAATCTGTTTTACTGCCGCAGCCACTGTCTTATTGATATTCGCAGTTTCACAGTTAACCTTTCGATTAACTAAGTTTCTCATTTCCTTGAGAATTCTTACATTCTCCAGATTCATTAAAGCCACATGAGCTTCCATCACATTTAAAATATCTACGATGGATGAACCTTCTTTGATATATACCACAAAATGTTTCTTTCTTTCAACTATTTTCGAATCAATTTGAAAAATGTTAATAATATTACTTAACTGTGTAGCCTTATCCATTGTATTGCAAACAATCTCGAAATGATAGAATTTCTCAGGAGTGCTTATGGAACCAGCGGCCATAAATGCGCCTCTTATAAACGCTCTTTTGCAACATGGATTAGATATAATAATATTGTCAACCGACATATTTTCTTCTATGTCGCCCACTTCATTAACTAGCTTTGTTGACTGTAGTACACGCATAGCATCTTCATGATTGTTGACAGTAATAGTATATGTCCTACTCTTCTTCAAATTTACATTTTGTCTAATGGTAATTTCGGCTATTATATTATACGTTTTTTTCAATAATGTAAAGGATTTTCTTGCAACTGCTATATTTTCAGTATGTATTTTTACAGAATACTGATTTCTCTCTGAAATAATAATTCTTCCACACAAGCTAAGGATAGCAGCAACCTCTGCAATATTACAATGCCTAGCCGAGGAAACTTGTCTGGATAATTCTTCTTTAACCTCTTTTGAAAATGACATGGTAAATCTACTTTTTCCTTTCAATATCTCTGTGTGTCAATTTAATACCATATGAATCATTATTTTTTAACTCTTCATATAATTTATTTGCCACGGTCACAGATCTATGTTGTCCACCTGTACAACCAATACTGATTACTAACTGATTCTTTCCTTCTGCCACATAGTTTGGTATAAGAAATTTAATCATATCCATGAGTTTATCAAGAAACTCTTTGGATGCTTGTGAATCCATTACAAATTCATTTACTTCCTTATCATTTCCAGTTTTTGGACGCAACTCGTCCACATAATATGGATTAGGCATAAATCTTACATCAAATACTAAGTCTGTATCTGCTGGAATACCATATTTAAAGCCAAAAGAAAGTATATTGATAAACATATTTTTATATTCTTTGTTTTCAACAAATATCTTCTCGAGTGCGCTCTTTAGTTCTCTAACCAAAAGTGAATCTGTTTCTATAATATAGTCTGCTTTCTTTTTAAGAAATGCTAAAATCTCTCTTTCTCTTTGGATTCCTTCATCCACCCTACCCATAGTAGTGAGAGGATGTGAACGTCTTGTCTCCTTAAATCTTTTTACAAGGGTCGCGTCTGAAGCTTCCATAAACAAAACTTCGCATTTTCTGTCAGTTCCCTTAATACCTTCCAAAATAGAGTCTAATTCAACGATAGACTCGCCACCTCTAACATCAATACCTATGGCAATTTTAGTTATATCTTCATTTTTTCCATATGCTAAATCTAGAAATTTGCTCATTAACATTATTGGGAGATTATCCACACAAAAATATCCTAAATCCTCTAATACCTTCATGGCCGTACTTTTACCAGCGCCTGACATTCCAGTAACCAATATAAATCTCATTTTTGTACCTCCGTAGTAATCTTTCTGCCATTATCTAAATTTTGATAGTACATAATGTTTCGCCATACTCTAACAGACTATGTATTCAGTTCTATAATACCATAATATTCCACTTTAGCTTAACTCTACAAAATTCTAACTTCTGGCTCTAGTTTAACTTTATATTTATCGAATACCATCCTAGAAACTTCATCCATCAAATGTTTAATATCATCAGAGGTTGCCCCCCCTGTATTTACAACAAAACCGCAGTGTTTAGGGGACACACATGCTCCACCTACACTAAATCCACTAAGTCCAGCATCCATTATTAACTTTCCAGCAAAATGTCCTTCTGGGCGCTTAAATGTACTTCCGGCACTTGGATATTCCAATGGCTGTTTTTCTTTTCTTTTAATAGCCAATTCCATGATTTTGTTCTTGATATCTTCTTTATCGCCAATTTCCAGTTTAAATGTTGCTTCCAGAACTGTGTATCCTTTTTCTTCCATAATACTATGACGATAAGATAAATCCATCTCGTCCCTTTGTAAAGTTATAATATTTCCTGACTTATCACAAACTTTGGCAGATAGAATAACATCTTTTACTTCTCCGCCATAAGCACCGGCATTCATATATACGCCACCACCTACGCTTCCTGGTATACCTGCCAATGTCTCCATTCCAGTAAGTGAATTTGCGGCTGCCACTCTTGCTGTAGCCCCAAGCATAGCACCTGCACCTGCAGTAACACAAACATCGTTATGAACTTTTATATCTGAGAGTTTTTCACCTATGTAAACAATAACTCCTCTAAATCCTTCATCCGGTGCCAAAACATTACTTCCATTGCCCAGGACATAATAAGAAATTTTATTATCCTCTAATTGGGCTATTAACCCTGCTACATTTTCCATTGTATGGGGTGACACAAAAAAGTCAGCCGCACCACCTGTTTTAAAGGTAGTGTGCCTGCTTAATAACTCATCCCGTTTTATGTTTTCTTCTAAAGTAATATCTGTAAGAATCTTATAAATATTCACATCAAAACTCCTATGATAAAATAAGGGCTGCTGCACCATATATACCGGCATCATTACCTAATGTAGCAAGGGTAAACGGTGTATCTACACTTGCAAATAAAGCATATTCTTTGTAATATTTTACAATACGATCAATTAGGAACTGTCCAGCTTTAGATACTCCACCACCCACAATAAATACTGATGGATCTACGACACAAGAAATCTGTGCAGCCGCTTTACCTAAGTACTTTCCAAGCTCTTCTACTGCCATATTTGCGATTTTGTCACCTGACTTTGCAGCATCAAAAACATCTTTTGCTGAAAAATCTTCCATATCTTTTAGACAACTTTCTCCTTCAGCACTAGCAAGAATTCTCTTAGTTACTTTTACTACTCCTGTTGCTGAACCATATTGCTCAAGACAGCCTTTTTTCCCACATCCACAGGTGTCTTCTTCGTCATCATTCATAGGCATATGACCAATCTCGCCTGCTGCTCCATTAACACCTGCAAGAATCTTACCATTAACAATAACACAACCACCAACTCCAGTACCAAGAGTTATCATAACCATATCCTTTTTACCTTCACCACTACCTTTAAACATTTCACCTAAGGCAGCTACATTGGCATCATTTGCACATTTCACATTAACTTCTCCAAATATTTCCTTGAACTTATCTGCTACTTTGAAAATATCCCATCCTAGATTTACACATTTAAGAACGATACCATCTTCTGTAACAGCTCCTGGAACACCTAATCCGACACCCATTACATCTGCCTTTGTAAGAGAATTAACTGTAAGTATCTCTGTAATCTTTGCGCATATATCGGGAATAATCAAACTTCCGCCGTTATCCTTCCTTGTAGGAATCTCACACTGATATTCAAGTGTTCCGTCCTCTGTAAACATACCAAGTTTAACTGTGGTTCCTCCGATATCCACACCAAAACATTTACTCATTTCCAAATCCTCCAGTTCAATTATATTCTCATACTATCTATCAAGTATAAAGTTCTCTACTTCTTTTGTCTCTCTATTATTCTTCACTATTTTTATTAAGATTACGCTGAACCCTGTTATATAATTCCTGCGCTGCATTGTATCCCATCTTACGTTGACGATGGTTAACTGCTGCTGACTCAACAATAACTGCTAGATTACGACCTGGTCTTATAGGTATAGCATGACATACTACCTTATTGCCGAGAAATTCTATATATTCCTCTTCAAGTCCTAGTCTATCATATTCCTTGTCCTTGCTCCATTCGTCAAGCTTTATAACCATATCAATGCCTTGAGTTTCTTTAACGCTTCCAACACCAAACAGTGTCTTAACGTCAATAATACCAATACCACGCAATTCAATAAAATGTCGTGTAATATCCGGTGCTGTACCTATAAGTGTTTCATCACTTACCTTACGAATCTCTACTACATCGTCTGTAACAAGTCTATGACCTCTCTTTATAAGTTCAAGGGCGGCTTCACTTTTTCCAATACCACTCTCACCCATAATCAGCACGCCTTCACCATATACATCTACAAGTACACCATGAATAGAAATGCAAGGTGCTAATTCAACATTCAACCATCTAATAATCTCTGCTGAAAATGACGATGTTGTCTTTTCCGAAACAAGGATAGGAACGCCGAATTTATTACCTGCGGCAATCATATCATCATCTGGTTCTAATCCTCTACAGTATATAACACATGGAAGTCCTGTAGACAGAAGTTTCTCGTATACTCCGATTCTTTCTTCTCTTTTCATTTGTTCAATAAATGTGTATTCTACAAACCCTACTATCTGAACACGCTCTGATGCAAAATGCTCAAAATATCCTACAAGAGCTAATGACAGACGGTTGATGTCCGGAACAGTGACCTTGATAGGACTCACATCAATGTCAGGAGTACAATTTTTCAAATTATAGTTCTTAATTAGTTTCGAAAGTTTAACGCTTACATTTGTTGCCATACCTACCTCCATATATAATAAATTTTAATAGTTGATTTACAAAATCTTCCTAGTATCTATATTACCCCAATATTAAAGATAATTCTACCTGAATTCTAAAAAATCACTGCTTTTCTTTATGATTATGAAAGAACTCATAAACATTTTCCGCAGCGACCACATTCATACCATCTACTCTTGCAAGCTCTTCTATCTGTGCCCCTATTATATCTTCTATAGTTTTGAAATTCTTCATCAACGCTCTTCTTCTGGTAGGCCCAATACCAGGAATATCATCTAAAATAGATTTTACCTGATTTTTCCCACGCAAACTTCTATGAAATTCAATAGCAAATCTATGTGCTTCATCCTGCACTCTAGTAATCAGTTTGAACATCTCACCATGAGTATCAATAGGAAGTTCTTCACCATTAAAATATAGACCTCTTGTTCTATGGTGATCGTCTTTAACCATACCACAAACAGGAATATTTACACCTAATTCCTCTAGTACCTCTAGTGCAATATTAACCTGTCCCATTCCACCATCCATCATAATAAGTTCTGGAAAACGTGTAAATTTTCCGTAATTAATATCGCCTTCATTTGCTTCTTTCATTTCCTCTAATCCATGAGTAAAACGTCTGGTTAAAACTTCTCTCATACTGCCATAATCATCTGGTCCTATTATGGTCTTTATTTTAAATTTTCTATAATCATTTCTCTTAGGCTTTCCTTTTTCATACACAATCATCGAACCCACTGATAATAATCCTGCTGTATTAGAAATATCAAAGGCCTCTAATCTATATGTCTCACTTTTTGAATAAATGCCAAGAATCTCAAACAACTGTCTAACCGCACCTATAGTTCTTTCTTCATCTCGCTTGATTTTATCTTTATCCTGATCTAAAACAATTTTTGCATTTTTAGCAGCAAGTTCCACCATTTTTTCTTTTTCACCTTTTTTTGGTGTCAGTATCCTTACCTTAGAATTCTTGATTCTAGATAGCCATTGACTAATTACTTCGCTATCTTCTAACTCTATAGGTAATAATATTTCCTTAGGGACAAAAGGAGTTCCTGAATAATATTGTTTTATGAAACTACTAAGAATTTGCTCCCCTGTAGCCATATATGCTGTGGATAAATGGAAATGTTCCCTGCCCACAAGCTTTCCTTCTCTAACAAAAAATACCTGCACAACTGCATCGAAATCCTCTGAAGCATAAGCAATAACATCCCTATCCATAAACTCATCCGAGGTGATTTTTTGCTTCTGAGCAATATTTCTCACACTGTTTAGTAAGTCTCTATAGTCAGCAGCCTTTTCGAAGTCCATATTTTCTGAAGCTTTGTACATTTTTTCTTCAAGCATCTTAAGAACTTTGTCATACTTTCCGTTTAGAAATTCCACTGCTTCATCGACATTTTTTTTATAATCTTCACTGCTTATATACCCCATGCAAGGTGCTTTACACTGCTTAATGTGATAATTTAGACAAGGTCTTCCCTTACCAATATCTTCTGGTAGTTTCTTTCTACATGAACGCACATTATATATTTTTCTAAGTAATTCTATGGTGTCATTTACTGAACCGGCACTTGTATAAGGTCCAAAGTATCTAGAATGATCCTTGTTCATACTTCTGGAGAATAATATTCTTGGAAATGCCTCTCCAACAGTTACTTTTATATATGGATAAGTCTTATCATCCTTAAGCATAGTATTATAACGTGGCCTATGTTTTTTTATTAAATTACATTCTAGTATTAATGCCTCAAGCTCAGAATCAGTAACTATATACTCAAAATACGCAATATTAGAAACCATGCGCTCAATCTTAGAGGTCTTGTTGGTACTCTCTCTAAAATACTGACGCACACGGTTTCGTAAATTTATAGCCTTGCCTACATATATAATTTCTTCATTTGCACTATGCATTAAATAGACTCCCGGCGATGCCGGGAGTTTTTTTAGTTCTTCCTGAATATCAAACAATAATCATTCCACCTTTATTCGGCTGTTTCTGTAAAAATAGAATCTACTTCTTTTCCATCTTCTGTAGCAGGTGCAAGTTCTTCTCCACCCTTAACTTCTTTGTATATTTCCATAAACTGTTTACCAGTAATGGTTTCTTTTTCAAACAAGAACTCAGCAATCTTGTCTAAAACTTCTCTATTCTCACTAAGCATAGTCTTTGCCTTACCATAACAATCTTTCAAAAGTTCTTTAACTTCTATATCAATCTCTGAGGCTGTTACATCTGAACAGTTCAATACAGTTCTTCCAGATAAATATTTATCCTCAACATTCTCTAATGTCATTAACCCAAATTTGTCTGACATTCCATACTGTGTAATCATGGCTCTTGCAATCTGTGTTGCTTTCTCCATATCATTAGATGCACCAGTAGTCACGGTATCGAACACTATCTCTTCGGCAGCTCTGCCACCAAGGAGAGTTGTAATTCTTGCCAAAAGTTCATCCTTACTCATAAGAAACTTTTCTTCTTCTGGAACTTGCATTACATAACCTAACGAACCCATAGTTCTAGGAACTATCGTAATCTTTTGAACTGGCTCTGCATGTTTTTCTAAAGCTGTAACAAGTGCATGACCAACTTCGTGGTAAGCAACTGTCTTCTTTTCTGTAGTACTAAGGATTCTATCCTTCTTTTCTTTACCTGCAATAACTACCTCTACAGATTCAAACAAATCCGCCTGTGATATTGCCCTTCTTCCATTCTTTACAGCATTGATAGCTGCTTCATTTATCATATTGGCAAGATCTGAACCTACAGCACCAGAAGTTGCAAGTCCTATAGCATCTAAATCAACTGTCTCATCCATTGCAACATTTTTTGAATGAACTTTTAATGTTTCTATTCGACCCTTCAAATCTGGTTTATCTATAATAATTCTTCTATCAAAACGACCTGGTCTAAGTAGCGCCTTATCTAATACATCTGGTCTATTAGTAGCTGCAAGTATAAGTAATCCCTTTGATGTGTCAAATCCATCCATCTCCGAAAGCAATTGGTTAAGTGTCTGCTCTCTCTCGTCATTGCCACCGCCATATTTTGAATCTCTACTCTTACCGATTGCATCTATTTCATCTATAAAAATAATACATGGTGCACTCTGCTGCGCCTGTTTAAATAAATCTCTAACTCTTGAAGCACCTACACCAACATACAATTCAACAAAATCAGAACCTGATAATGAGAAAAATGGTACATGAGCTTCTCCTGCTACTGCCTTTGCAAGTAATGTTTTACCAGTTCCTGGAGGACCTACAAGCAACGCTCCTTTTGGCAACTTAGCTCCAACAGCCGCATATTTAGCTGGATTGTGTAAGAAATCTACTATCTCCGTTAAAGATTCCTTTGCTTCATTCTGTCCTGCTACATCCTTAAATGTAATACCAGTTTCCTTCTGCATATATACCTTGGCCTTGGACTTACCCACGCTCATGGCTCCTCCACCCATCTTCTTAAAAATCATTCCCATGAAGAAATAAATCAATACAAATGGTAATACCCAAGATAATATCTGTAAAATTATAGAACCTGAATCAGAGGAATCTGCTGAGAACTTAACTCCTGAAGCCTCTAATGATTCATATAATGCCTCTACACTAATAGCTGTGGTGTAATATGTTAATTTGAATCCTGTTGGTGAGTTTTGCACCTCTACTGGAGTAATGATAATCTTACCCGAAGTAGAAACTACTACTTCTGATATCTCTCCTTTATCCAGCATATCTAAAAACTCATCGTATGTTAATTCCTTTGTTGTTGCATTGTTATATAAGCTAGATAGCGCTGATACTGCTAGTAATGTAAATACAGCAGCAATCACTAGGACTATCCAATTTTGTTTCTTTTTGTTTCCATTCCCTTTATCACCGGAATTATTATTGCCCGAGCCATCACCATCGGGTTTTCTGTTAAAATTGTTTTCCATCGTAACCTCTTTTCATAATAAATAGGAAGATGTTTCCCTTCCGCATATGTGTCATTATAAAGATATTTTTCCTATAAATCAATATTCATATTAAATTTTTACCATAATAATGATGAATGTTTTGTGAACTAAGAAATTTTTTCTAAATTTTGTTAATATTTTCTTACTCATTTTTTTAATTTTGCTATGGAAATAATTTATATTACGTAGTATAATGTCTTTTTAATGTGGACATTTCTGTTCTGTCATAGGAACATCTAATGGATCACATTAATTATTTGATATTACAAAAACAATTATTATATTATTTACTTTATCATAAGGAGGACTAAAAATGCCAGTAAAATACGTATTTGTAACAGGCGGAGTTGTTTCAGGTCTCGGCAAAGGTATCACTGCCGCTTCTCTCGGACGCTTACTTAAGGCACGTGGCTACAAAGTCACAATGCAAAAATTTGATCCATATATCAATATTGATCCAGGTACCATGAATCCAATCCAACACGGTGAGGTTTTCGTAACCGATGATGGTGCGGAAACAGATCTTGACCTTGGACATTACGAAAGATTTATAGATGAAAGCCTTACAAAAAATTCTAACGTAACAACTGGCAAAATATATTGGTCTGTTCTTTCTAAAGAACGTAGAGGCGACTTTGGTGGAGGAACTGTTCAGGTTATTCCCCATATTACAAATGAAATTAAGAGCCGTTTTCATAGAAATTTTACAACTACTGATACCGAGATAGCTATTATTGAGGTAGGTGGAACTGTTGGTGATATCGAAAGTCAACCTTTCCTAGAGGCAATTCGCCAGTTCAAACATGAGATGGGTGAAGAAAATGCTATACTTATCCATGTCACACTCATTCCTTATCTTCGTTCATCTGGTGAGATGAAGACGAAGCCTACACAAGCTAGTGTTAAAGAACTTCAAGGCATGGGTATCCAACCAGATATTATTGTTTGTCGTTCAGAACGCCCTCTTGACCAACACCTAAAGGACAAGATTTCTCTCTTCTGTAATATACCAAACAATCATGTATTACAGAATCTTGATGTAGATGTTCTTTACGAAGCACCACTTGCTATGGAAAGTGAACATTTAGCTGAAGTTGCTTGTGAATGTTTAAAACTTGATTGTCCTGTTCCTGATCTCAAGGAATGGACTGAGATGGTTACAAAAGCTAAGAACCTAAACAAAGATGTTAATATTGCACTTGTAGGCAAATATATTTCTCTTCACGATGCATACATTAGTGTTGTAGAGTCATTAAAACATGCTGGTATCTCCAATGATGCAGATGTTCATATTCAATGGGTTGACTCTGAAACTGTCACCGATGAAAATGCCGCAGAGATTTTCGCAAATGTTTCTGGTATTTTAGTTCCGGGTGGATTTGGTAGCCGTGGTATTGAAGGAAAAATTTCAGCCATCAAATATGCTAGAGAAAACAATGTACCTTTCTTTGGTCTTTGTCTTGGAATGCAATTATCTATTGTTGAATTTGCAAGAGATGTTGTTGGCTTTGCAGATGCACACAGTGTTGAATTAGATCCAAAAACTACTCATCCTGTTATTAATCTTATGCCAGACCAAGATGGAATTGAAGACATTGGTGGAACATTAAGACTTGGCTCTTATCCATGTGTACTAGGCAAAGATTCAAAAGCATTTGAATTATATGGCGAAGAAGTTATTCACGAACGTCATCGTCATAGATATGAAGTTAATAACGATTATAGAACAGCTCTTACTGAAAAGGGTATGCTTCTTTCAGGTATTTCTCCTGACGGAAGAATTATAGAGATGGTTGAAATTCCCGAACATCCTTGGTTTGTAGCTACACAGGCTCATCCTGAATTCAAATCAAGACCAAATAGACCTCATCCATTATTTAAAGGATTTGTGGCTGCTGCAATAGAAAAAGCAATCAAATAATTCAAACAACTAATATAGAACACAATATACTAACATAAAAAAGACTCTCTCCCCATGAGTTAAATTCTCTCGGGGGCGGGTCTTTTTTTGCATTTCAATTTTATTTTTTTTTTTTCACTTTCTGCGTTTTATCTTTAATTTGTAAAACTTTGATTATACTCTGCCATCATTTTAGTTTTATTTGGAGGTGTTTCTTTACTCTTCAACAAGTTTCGGGGTATCCTCCACTTGAGAATATTTTTTCCAACGTTTCCGTTTCCATCTAATATACATCATCACACCACGCACTACTTCATCTAAGCCCATAGCTAACCATACACCTGGAAATCCCATATCTAGTACTATTCCAAATACATAGGAAAGTAAGAGTCCAACACCCCACATAGAAAACACACCAGCAAAAACCGGGAATCTAACATCTCCTGCTGCTCTAAGTGCATTAATTATAACAAGGTTCGCACATCTTCCTGCCTCATTAATAAAATCAATGATAAAAACCGTCATACCAAGTTGAATTATCGTCGTGTCGTCTGTGAAAAATTGCAGGATATACTTTCCGAATACTGCACACACGAGTGTGATTCCCATAGATACAGCTAAAGCTTTCCAAAACGACTTTAGACATAAACTATATGCCTCCTCTTTTTTTCCAGCACCTATCTTCCATCCAATAAGAATTGCTGTTCCCTGAGCAATAGCAACTGCAAATAAATAATTATAGTTTGTTATAGTACTGATATATGAGTTTGCTATTACGGCAGCTGTTCCAATAGCTGTTAATATTCTGGTTATAAACAATCTCGCTACATTATAAGAAATAGTTTCTCCCGCGGACGGAATTCCAAGTTTTAATATTTTTCCTATTTCAAGTTTATTGATTTTCACCAAAAGAGTAACTTTAAAATCAGGCGCAATTTGCTTAAACATTATAATGCCCAGCGCCACTAAAGCAACACATTTACTTAGTGTAGTCGATATAGCTGCGCCCTTAACACCAAGAGATGGAATTGGTCCTAGTCCAAAAATCAAAACATAGTTCATTATTACATTTAATCCATTCATTATCAGTGTAATTACCATACATATCTTTGTTTTTCCGTGAGAACGTAACACTGCAGAGAATGTATTTTCAATGGACTGCACAAATACAAAACCACCAACAATGGTCATATATGCCATTCCATCTTCCATCAGGGCTGAATCTAAATTCATAAAATCCAGCAATTGCCTAGAAAATACAAACATTATTATACTCATAACAATTCCAAATAGAGCATTTACCTGTAGAGCTGCTGCTATTAGTTTATTTTTTTCTTTGGAAGTCTTACCTGCTCCAATATATTGAGCGCAAATAATAGATGTTCCTGATGTAATAATAGCAAATACCAGTCCAGACATACCAACTATTTGATTAACGACACCTACAGCGCCTACTGAATTATCCGAGTATTGGCTCAACATGAAAATATCAACGCTTCCTAGCAACATAAAAAAGAAGGCTTCAATAAGTATAGGCCATGTAAGTTGAAAAAGTGTAGTTTTCTTTTCCATAAGTAATTCTCCTAAATGTTATTTTGTGGTGAAATCAACTGGTTTCATTGATTAAATAGCATATTATATTCTTCACATTATTTAATAATTATATTATAGTATTTATATTTTATTTTCTCTTGTACACACACAATAAAACATATACAATTATATCATTTTTCTATTTTTATAAAAGAAATAAAAAACTATAATTTAATATGTATTTTTTGTCAAAAAAATGATATAATAGACGTGTTTGTGCATTATATGCACATTAATTACAAGGAGGATTTTAAATTGAGAAAGAGACAACTTATTGCCTTAGCATTATCTGCAACTATGATTGCTTCACTTTTTACTGGATGTACTAGCAGTTCTGATGAAAAAGAAACTACTACTGCTGCCACAACCAATAATGGTGGTGCAAGCGCAGAAGCTACAGACAACGTATATGGATTAAGAGACAATGTTGAAGATGGTTCTATTCTTCACTGCTTCTCATGGTCTTTCAAAACAATTGAGGAATCATTAGAGGACATTGCGATGGCAGGTTTTTCCGCTGTTCAAACATCACCTATTAACGAGTGCTATAATGGCGGTGAAGGTGGTATGGAATTATTTGGACAAGGTAAGTGGTACTACCATTACCAACCAACAGATTGGACTATTGGCAACTATCAGCTAGGAACTAGGGATGAATTCAAATCTATGTGCGAAGTTGCCGAAACATATGGCATCAAAGTCATCGTAGACGTGGCTCCTAACCATACAACAAAAGAAACTGACGCTATTGCTCAAGATTTTCTTGATGCTGTAGGCGGTATTGATAATTTATACCACTCAAATGGTAAAACAGCTATTAGCGATTACACTGACAGATCTCAATGTACACTTCAAGGTGTTGGTGGTCTATATGATGTAAATACAGAAAATCCAGACTTCCAGGATTATTTTATTGAATTCCTTAATGATTGTATCGATTGTGGTGCTGACGGTTTCCGTTACGACACAGCTAAGCATATTGGTTTAAGCGATGATCCCCAGGATGATCCAAACTTACCAAATAACTTCTGGGACAGGGTGACTACAGAGGTTAATGACGTAGATAAGTTATTTACGTACGGTGAAGTATTACAAGATGGTGGCGAAAGAATTGCTGATTACATCGATAAAATCGGTGCTACTACTGCAAGTGCTTACGGTTCAAAAATTCGAGACCAGTTTACTACTACTATTTTGAGTTCTAATACTCTTATAGATTTAAAGATAGGAAATGCTGCTCCAAACGTTGTAACTTGGGTCGAATCTCATGATAACTATACTGGGGACGATGCAACATACAAATCATTTAACAACGAGAAAATTAAACTTGCATTTGCTTTCCTTGCTGCACGTTCTAAGGGAACTCCACTTTTCCTTGCTAGACCTTACGGTGCTTCTGAGGCAAATATGTGGGGAACTTTCAACAAGATCGGCATGGCAGGTGACAATCTCTATAAAGACCCAGTCGTTGTAGCTGCTAACAGATTCAGAAATGCTATGGTAGGTCTTGAAGAAAACATCCTTAATCCAGAAGACACAAAACATGTAATTTGCGTAGAGCGTGGAACAAAGGGTATCTTCATTATAAATGATGGCAGTAGCGATTATACTTTCAATATGAACACAAAGCTTGAAAATGGTGAATATATTAACCGTTACGATGGTACAACAACATTCACTGTAAAAGATGGTGTTTTAACTGGTACTCTTGCATCTAAGCAAGTAGCTGCACTTTACAATGAAGGATATGTTGAACTTTCTACACCAGCTACTGTTAAGGTTGCTGATGATACATTGGGTAACTTCCTTGGTGACTTCCTTGATGTTGAATTAGTTGCTGAAAATTCTAAAAAGTCAACATACTCAATTGATGGCGGCGAAGAAGTCGAATTCAAAAATGGTGATGTTGTTACTGTTGGCAAGGATCTTTCAAGCGCAGAGATGACTGAACTTACACTTCGTGGAGAAAATGAAAAAGGCAACACAACTTGCATTACTTACATATTTAAAAAGCAAGATCCTATTTCATCTGGAATAAAGATTTACTTTGAAAAACCAGCAGATTGGGGTGATAAAGTTTCTGCATACGTTTATGATGAAACTTCAGGAAGCACAACAATTGAAAATGCTTCTTGGCCAGGTGTTCCGATGGAAATCGAAGCAGATGGAACATACAGCTATACATTTGATAAGGAATGGATTGCTCCACTGGTTATTTTCTCCGATGGAAAGAACCAATCAAATGCTGAAATGGAACCAGGTGCTGCAGTTATTCCAGATAAAGTTTACTCAGTAAACTAAGTAAGAACACACAAAAGTATTTTAAATGTGCATCTTATAAGACAAATTAAGTTAGATACACTAAAATAAATATATTAAAATAAATGCGAAATTAAAAAGAGTGAATGTAATTATTAGCTACTATATTGTAGTTCTAATAATACACATTCACTCTTTTAATTTATGCCTTTATAAATAGAGCTTTAATTTACTATTTTAGTCTATGATTTTAGTATCATTTTGTCCGACATTACATCATCTGTAGAATCTGCATATAACTTCATTAAGTCCTCTGTAGTCATATTTTCCCTTCGTTCTCCTTCAATATCCATAAGTAGTTTACCCTGACTTAGAACCAGTGTCCTATTGCCATACTCGAGAGCATTTTGGATATTATGAGTAATCATCAACGTAGTAATATTATTTTCCTTCACTATCCTATTGGTTATCTCCAAAACCTTCCCTGCTGTCTTTGGATCCAGTGCTGCTGTATGTTCATCTAATAGTAATAAACTTGGTGTAACAATAGTTGCCATCATAAGGGTAAGTGCCTGACGCTGTCCACCTGAAAGCAATCCCACTGGAGTCTTCATCCTATCTTCTAATCCAAGTCCTAAAGACGCAAGCTTTTCGCGGAAAACATTTATATCCCTCTTAGAGATACCAAAGGCTAATGTTCTCTTCTTACCTCTACCATATGCCAATCCCAGATTTTCTTCGATTGTCATATTGGGAGCAGTCCCCTTAAGAGGATCTTGAAAAAGTCTTCCTATATATTTTGCACGTTGGTGCTCCCTCAGTCTTGTGACATCCTTGCCTGCCAACAAAATATGTCCACTATCCACTTCATAACTACCACATACTGCATTCATCAACGTGGACTTTCCCGCGCCGTTAGAACCAATAACTGTTACAAAATCTCCTTTATTGATATGAAGGTTCATTTCGCATAATGCTTTTCGTTCATTTACAGTACCTTTGTTAAAAGTAATATTTACATCATTTAATTTAAGCACTAGCATTGCCTCCTTTGTCTTTCATTCTCCTATATGTCCTTGTCGCCATTTTCTTTATCGTCGGAACACAAATAGCTAATGCCACTATAATTGCTGAAAACAGTTTGAAATCCATTGCTTCCATACCAATAGATATAGCAAAACTTAAAATAAATCTGTATGCAATTGCACCCACTACAGATGACAAAATGCAAGAAACAATCGTATGCTTTCCAAAGAATACTTCACCAATGATAATAGATGCCGCACCCGCAACCAACATTCCTGTTCCACCATTTGCATCACCATAGCTTTGATACTGGGCAATAACGCCTCCACTAAGGGCAACAAATCCATTGGCTATTGCAAATCCGATTATCTTCATCCTGTCTGAGTTGATAGACGATGCTCGTACCATATATTCATTATCTCCTGTGGCTCTTATTGCCATACCTAGCTGAGTATTTAAAAACCAATATATAAACACAACTGCAATGAGTAAAATTCCAGCTGCTACAATAATCTTATATGGAACTCCCTCTGGAAGTTTTCCTTGAAAATAGGTAAATATAGTTTCTTTCTTCCATAATGAAATGTTTGGATTTCCGTCCATGATGTGTAGATTGATAGAATACAATGCCGTAAGAGTAATAATCCCCGCAAGTATAGGCTGCACATTAAGTTTTGTCTGCAAAGCACCGGTAACTATGCCCGATATGGCTCCAGCCGCAATAGCAGCGACAATACCGATAAACGGATGACCGTTATAAGCAAATATAACCGAAACCGCTACACCTAACGTAAAACTTCCATCTACTGTTAAATCAGGAATATCCAATATTCTAAGAGATATAAAAATTCCAAGTGCAAGAATTGAATAGATAAGGCCTAATTCTAAAGCTCCATAGACTTGAGTCTGAGTAAGTTTTAAATTAATAATTAGTAATAGCACTACCACTAAAATCAGCTTAGGAATAAATGAAATTACTTTGTTTTTGTTGATTCTTTTGCTTTTATCCATAATAATACCTTTCTTAAACAAAAATAGGAATGGCAATAGCCACTCCTATTTTATAACACTTTTTAAACACTGATTCAAGCAATTACTCGAATATAATTGTCTTATTTCCGTTTAATATTTCCTCTGGGATCACAATACCAATCTCACTAGCTGTTGTTTTATTAACATATGAGCTAAGATTTTCGTTAAATACTTTTACTGGAATTTCTGAGGCTTTCTTTTCACCTTTAAGAATTGAATTAACCATATTAGCTGTTTCAATTCCGAGATCCGTATATTCAATACCAACTGTTCCTAGACCACCGTCTTGAACCATTGAGTCGGCACCAACATACACTGGAATCTTTGCTTCATTTGCCACCTGTGCAACTACACTCATTGCACCGGCAATGGTATTATCATTTGGACTAAATATAGCATCACAGCTTGCACATAAACTTTCCGCTGCCATCTGAACCTCTGAAGTATTTGTTACAGCTAATTCTTTAACTTGAATATTTGCTACCTTGCAATATGCTTTTACAGTTTCTAGACAAGAAACTGAATTAGCTTCACCTGCATTATATAGATATCCTAGTGTTTCAATCTCTGGTGTTATTTTAAGTGCAAAGTCTAAAATTTTATTAATATCAAGTGCATCTGAAGTACCAGTAATATTAGCACCTGTACTTTCAAGAGAATCTACTACCTCCGCAGCTATAGGATCTGTAACTGCCGAGAATACCACTGGAATCTTCTCTGAATATGGTGCCGCAGCCTGAGCACATGGAGTTGTTATAGCAATAATGATATCGCACCCTTTACCTTCAAAACTCTGTAAAATCGATGACACATTACTTGCTTCACCATTAGCTTGCTGACAATCTATAGTACAATTTTCACCATCAACATATCCTAATTCACTAAGTCTATCCACTATGGCATCCCTAATTGTATTTAATGATGCATGCTCCATAATCTGAACAATACCAATGGTAAAGTTCTTATCATTATCGTCTGTACCGCATGAACACAATGCAAACATCATAACAGTTGATAATACTAATGCAATAATTTTTTTCATCTTCATAATAGTAACCTTCCTCTTTTATAGAATATCTACCACTTTAATACAGTAGTAAATTTGTTTATCATTCTATCTTACTAGAGTGAAAAAGTAAATACTTTTTCTTATATTTCAACCTTGAAACTAATGTATTCTTTATTTTCTATATAAATCAGTTCTACAGTTATATCTCCACCATGTTTTTTTGCTATGCGCTTTGCATTATTAAGTCCAAGACCTCGCTTTGTACCTTTGGTAGAGTATCCCTTCTGGAAGAATTTTGACATCTTTGAATAATTCATATCCTTCACTTGATTACGAACCTCGAAATATATTTTATTATCCTCAGAATCCAAAATCAAATCAACATTATTCATTTCTTTAGTACAGGCTTCAAATGCATTGTCCACCAAAGTTCCTATTATCTCTATTAGATTATGCTCCGAAATATTGGAAATAATCTCAAAATTTCGCACCTGAAGGTTAACATTAATAAAACCAGGAGAAGCTACAACCTTACTGTACAAGAATCCAGCCAGTATTTTATCACTTATCTTTAATAATGCTATCAACTGCCTTGAGTCTCCAATGTACATATCCTGGATATATTCAGACTGCGCTCTAACTAGTTCATCGTATTTATCAATAGTTACGTGCATATTAAGTACCGCATTTAAATGATTGTCAAATTCGTGCTGTCTTGCTCTGATTTCTTTAGTCAATTCCTCAAGTGGCTGTATGTACATTCTATATGTTTTTAGTTCATTTCCCTGTCTTTTTATGACGAGACTGTTCTGTTGCCATTCAAAAAATCCCCAAAGTATAAGGATACCTAGCAATACAAATATAACTGCCACTTTAATATCCATTTGACCTGCTCTTTGCATCTCCAAAATTAGTCCTGCAGAAACAACAACTCCTACAATACAAAAAAATCTATAACTTCCTCGTCTTACCTTATCCGACATCCCTTACTCCTTACTGTTGTGCTTTTATAAATTCTTTGATTTTATCCTTATAAGTTACACCAATCTCTAACCGAGTTCCATCTTCCATTATAATCACTCTGTTCACCACATCCAATAACTTAATGTGCCTTTTGTTTGCCACATACATTCGATGACATTGAATGAATTCATCTTCTGGGAGTATTGTCATAAGTTTTTTTATTGACATATAGGGTACCTTTATCTGTTCCCTGCTAAGTTTAAACATTACACCTCTAGATATGGCTTGTACATAGCAAATGGCATCACATTTTATCTTGTAATTTACACCATCTTTCTTCACTATAATGTTTTTTTCCTCAGCCACTTTATCATGCATAACTATCTTTCTTATAACCTCCTCAACCGTTTGTTTATCATACGGTTTAACAATGTACTGATAACAGTGGATTTCTCTGAATGATGTCATCTCAAGGGATGCAATCGATGTCACCATAATAACTGGTGTAAATTCATATTTTCTATTCTTTCGCAGTAATTTTGCGAACTCGATTCCTTCACGATTATTCTCATCTTCCTCGTCAAGGTTAATGTCTATAAAGAATCCATGATATGTTTTTTTACTATCAATATATTCCTTTGCCTCTTCAAATGTTGCAGCCGAGTCTATGTATATTTCACCAGCTCGTCCATATTCCGAAATTATTTTAACTAATGCCTCTCGGCTACATTTTCTATCTTCCAATACAAGAATGTTAATCATATTTCCTACCATTATCCAGCGTTTTCGCTTTTTATAATAATGCCCTGGCACAAAAGCACCAGGGCAAGTTAATGTTACCTATAAACTAAGATTTTATTGTTATTATTCAAATAAATCAATTATGACTAGTTAGTCTTACCTACTTCTGCAATAGATGTTACAAGACCTGACATAGATTGAATCTCCGAAGGAATAATAATCTTTGTAGATTGGCCATCTCCAACTTTTGCAAATGTATCAAGGCTTTTCAATCTTATAACTGATTCGTCTGCTCCTGCTTCTTTAATAAACCTAATTCCTTCTGCTTCTGCCTTCTTTACAGCAAGAATAGCCTCCGCTTGACCTTCTGCCTCTTTAATAGTAGCTTCTTTTTGAGCTTCTGCTCTAAGAATTTGAGACTGTCTTTCAGCTTCTGCATTAAGAATAACCGATTCCTTCTTACCTTGAGCAACAAGAATTGCAGATTTCTTTTGACCTTCCGCAATAAGAATAGATTCACGGCTTTCTCTTTCAGCCTTCATCTGTTTTTCCATCGCTTCATTAATTGAAGCTGGAGGCATAATATTCTTTAATTCTACTCTGTTTACTTTAATACCCCAAGGATCTGTAGCTCTATCAAGTTCGGCTCTCATCTTGGTATTAATAATTTCTCTTGAAGTAAGTGTTTCATCAAGTACAAGTTCACCAATAATATTTCTAAGTGTTGTGGCTGTTAAATTCTCAATAGCCATAATCGGATTTTCAACGCCATAAGCATAAAGCTTAGGATCTGTTATCTGGAAGAAAATAACTGTATCAATTCTCATCGTTACATTATCCTTTGTGATAACTGGCTGTGGTGGGAAATCACATACCTGCTCTTTTAAGTTAACTCTCTTAGCTACCTTATCTAGAATAGGCATTTTAAAATGTATGCCTACTGACCAGGTATCCTTGTAACCACCTAATCTTTCAATAACCGAAGCTTCTGCCTGTGGTACAATCTTAATACATGAAATAATTATGATTATAAGTAAAACTATTACTGCTAATGCTAAAAATAAACCGCCGGTTGCCGCTGCTAACATCTTCAATCTACCTCACTTTTCTCTAACTTTAATACTTTCTATGTACTTCTTGCAAGTATACTATAGTTCCTTGTATTCTTCAACAATAAGTTTGACACCTGTTATACTGACCACCTTAACTATAGTTCCTGCTGGAATTGTTATGTCATCATCACTAGTTCTTGTGGTCCATTCCACTCCATTTACTACTGCAAGACCAGTATCGTTTAGGTTATTAACTTCCTGCGTAACCCTAACTACCTTTCCAAGAATTCCTTCATAGTTAGTTTTTAATTTATTGGCGTTAATATACTTTACAGCCAGTGGTCTAGTAAATATAAGCAATACTATTGATACTACTAAAAAAGCAACTACTTGCCATACCACATCAAGTCCCAAGGCATAAACACCAAGAGCTATCAATGCTCCGCCTGCAAACCAGATTGTAGTAAGTCCTACTGTGATCACTTCTATTCCTAATAATAAAATCAAAAGAATCAGCCACACTACTGCTTCCATTTATTTCACCTCACTTTCTTCAAGTTTTGTTACACCTAAAATAACTCATTGATATAATTTAATCAATTCATTTTGCGTGAATACAAATAAAAGCGTATTCAATGACTTACAGCATCTCTATTATTACCTGTTTATTCCAATTCTAAACAATGATTAACATAAGAACTTAATTTCCTTCATAAATTTATCCTTTCTTATTCAATATATTTTTTGATTTGATATTTTATTCAAAGTATCCTTTATAGCATACATCGTATTTTCCTGATGGAAAAAGCTGATGATACAGATCAATAAAATAATCGTCCGTCATACTTGCGATATAATCAATGACTAAATCGTTAGCATCTCCTTCCTCATATGGAATATCCCCACTTTTAATTGAATATTTATTATTCTCATTCACATAAGCAATATGGTGAGTATATAGATACGAGTTTTTATTATGTCTTTTGGCATCATCTAGTAACTTATAGTAAACTTCATGTAACATTGGTCTAATTTGTGAGGAGTATATTTTCTCCATCTCAGGATTTCCATAAATCAATTTATAGTTTTCCCTTTTCGCCATCTTCAATTCATTAAATCTATCATCGTCTAACATTAAATATGGTTTTCCATAGCTGTTTTCAATAATATTAACCACCAGATTATTGATAATCTCTGCATTGCTTGTACCTATCATTGCCTTAGAAAATGCCGAATTCTCGTTTACTATACCGAGTTTCATTGCATCTTGTCTATCTTTTCCAAGATATGCAATAATATCACAAATTCTTACTACACAGCCTTCAAGAGTGGATGGTACAAGTCCGCCAATATTTTCTTCATCTATATAACAACTCTCTACCATTTCATCAAATTTATCAAACCCACCAATCGGCCGCGGTCTATATTCCTTTTGCTCTAGTTCACCATTGTGGCATAAAATTCCATCTAGAGTCTCTAGACTAATGTTTCTATGAATGATTTTGTCTAAAACTCTAACACTATGTACATTGTGGTTGAAATATCTTCCAGTTTCTTGTCTATATATCTCGCTTATCATTCTCTCACCTGCATGTCCAAATGGAGTATGTCCAATATCATGACCTAATGCAAT
This sequence comes from Clostridiales bacterium, assembly GCA_012520815.1. Lineage (GTDB taxonomy): Bacteria > Bacillota > Clostridia > Lachnospirales > Lachnospiraceae > SVEL01. The sequence goes on along the minus strand of JAAYNM010000044.1, from coordinate 15,440 downwards.
AGCCTCAATTAAGTCACAATTCAGATTCAATATCGAGCCAATATTCCTTGCAATTCGAGATACAAATTGCACGTGCAACGCCCTACGGGAAATATCATCATTCTTATAGAATGAGAACACTTGCGTTTTATCTGAGTATCTATTGTAATATGGTATATGCATAATTTTTTCTATATCACGTACAAATGCAGGTCTCCATATATTAGCATGGTCATGATCGCTATTTCTTCTTGTAATATTGTCATCTATAAATGCGTAGGGATTTACCACATGATTTTCCCTATCTTCTTTTATTTTCTCAATGATTTCCCCACTCAAGGAATGATATTTTGACATAAAAACCTCCCAATTCATAAACTACTTTTCAATAAATATAGTATAAATGAATTGGGAGGTAATCGCAATTATTTTCTTGTTATTTTGATGTCACCAATATTGGTATACACGCCTAATTTGTTGTCACTTGAGTTTTCACTCTCATAGTCTTTTCCTTTGTTTTTATCATCTACCTTTACATCACCGACATTTGTAGAACTGTCTATTTCATAGTCTCGACCTTCAAGGGTTACTTTTACATCGCCAATATCTGCACTTAATTCACCTTTTCCAGTAATTGCACCATCAAATTTTATATTTCCAACATTTGTCTCTAAAACTGTACTATTTTTATATGTTCCTGTGACGTCTATATCACCAACATTTGCTTCCACTTTTGTCTTCTTTGTTACCTCCATCTCTTCCAAGGTTACATTTCCAACGTTTGTAGATATCTCTAGGTTTTCTAATGTTTGGTCTTTTTTCACATATATAGTGATTTTTCCTTCTTGCATTCCTATAAAGTTAAAGAAATTAAAGCCTTTATTCTCTTCCTTGATAATAATCTCAAGTGTACCATCTACAACTTTTGCACTAGCAGTATTGCTGCTTACATATGAAATTTCATATCCATATGTATCACCATATACAATCTCTACAGTGGATACATTTGTATCTACTACTATGCTTTTAAATTCAGCTGTATCTTTATCCTCTAGTTTATCCATTTGTGCGTTACCATTTGAACTCCAGAAATCATACAGAGAACCTGCTCCATTTGCTGCTGCAATGCAAACCATTGCTATACCAACTGTAAAGCATATTCCTGCCATAATGCCAAAAATTTTATAAAATTTCTTCATTATCTTTTCCCCCTTTCAAATAGCCATTTAATGAATTTAGTAGTTCCAGTGCATATAGCTGCTGTAGCCATAGTAAAACCTAGACCTAATGCAAAAACAATAAGTCCTATGCCAACAAGAAAAGTTCCTGTAATAGCCTCTACAAATAACCTTGCAATTCCAATTCCAATAACCGCAACTCCTGAAATTATAAGACTAATGCCTGCTGCACCAAATCCTACAATTACTCCAAACATAGCTACAATAAGTGAAAACCAAAGAGGAGCTGTAGCAATAATCGCTATAAGAACACCTGTTGACATTCCCGTTTTTTGCGTAAAACTCTGATTTTGCGTGTAGTTTTGATCTTGTGTAAAATTTTGATTTTGTGTGTAGTTTGCTTCTGGTTGACCCTGTGCATAACCTGTATTTACATTCATATTCATGTTTGGTGCATAATTCTTTCCGAATGTATCTTCACAAATACCACTTTCTTTAATAATTTTGTCTGCTAGAATATTCACATCACCTAATTCGCTAACTACTCTGTCTTCATTGTCAATACCAGCATCTTCAAAATATTCTGTATAATACTGAAGTACGCTTGTTCTCTCTTCTTCTGGAAGTACTCTCAAGCGTTCCTGCAAAATGTTAAGATATTCATATTTACTCATTTTCGCAGCCTCCTTCTATAATGTTATCAATTCTCTTTTTGTATAACTTCCATTCTCTCTCGTAATAGGATAATCTTTCTTTTCCTTTTCCTGTGATTGCATAATATCTGCGATTACGTCCCATATATGGTTGGTCGTAAGTTGTAAGGAAATCTGCCTTTTGTAATCTCCTAAGTACTGGGTACAATGTAGATTCTGAAATATCCATAACTTCCTTTACATTTTGTGTTAATACATATCCATATGTATCTTCTCTGTTTAGTACTGCTAATACGCACATATCTAATAGGGATGAACCTAGTTGGAATACCATATGTTTCCCTCCTTCTGCAAAATTCAAATCAATATTAAATTTCAATATTTTATAGTAATCATCTTCGCTTTTATTTTAATAATATTATATAGCATATAATATTATTTGCCCATATTATACATAGTATAATATTGTTTGTCAATAAATATGTTATAATAATTTTTATAAATTTATAAAACTGAGGATTCTTATGAAAAAACAAATAAAAATAATCATCTCTATTATTGCTATATTTTCGCTAATTACTGCATACCTTTCTCCCATAAATCCCCAAAGAAAATCAGGTGAATCGGCTGGCAATTTAGCTGATGAATCGACTAGCAATTTAAGTGTTCGCTTTCTTGATGTCGGCCAAGGCAATAGCATTTTAATCAGTCTTGACGATGAATATATGCTTATTGATGGCGGGGATCGTAACCATTCTTCCTTCGTTGTAAGTTATCTTAAAAAACAAGGCATTACTGATTTGAAATATGTAGTAGTATCTCACTATGATGCAGACCATTTAAGCGGCATAATAGGCGTTATTAACAACTTTAATATAGGAACTCTAATTGCACCAGATTATGAGGCCGATACAAAGACTTATCAAAGCTATAGGTCTGCTTTATCCACAAAAAAAATCTCCCCAGTGCATCCAGCACGAGGAGATTCATATACTTTAGGTTCTTCTGCTTTTACTATTGTATGTCCAGATAGCTATGACTATTTCGACGAAAACAACAATTCAGTTGGTCTACGACTCACTTACGGTATGCAAAGTTTCCTAATCCTTGGCGATGCCTCTACTGAAAGTGAATACGCTATGCTTGATTCAAGTCTTACTTTGAAATCGACTGTTTATTTGGTTAGTCACCATGGTAGTATTCACTCCACTAGTGCTACATTTTTGGATGTAGTCAATCCTTCTTATGCAGTAATTAGTGTAGGTGAAAATAGTTATGGTCATCCCACAAAGGAAGTCTTAGATAGGCTGGAAAAGAAAAACATTTCAATATATAGGACAGATTTACACGGAACTATTATTTTTGAAACCGATGGAAACAGTTTAAATATATCTACCAAAAAGTAATGGTTGCAATAAATAATAACCACAATACCTAATAACTATAATAAGTTATTATATGTATGTTCTGTCTATATGTACTACTGAATAATATTCAGGATTTATGGTCTTAACCATCTTTTCTATTTCCATTTTTAGTTCATCTGGTGACATCTTGACTTCATATGGCATAACAGCATCAAAAATGAGATTTGTATGTGTTGGCCCAGTTACCATTCTAAAGTCGTGAATTGTTATAGCTGGGTTAATAATTTTAATCTTCTTTGCTACTAACGCTTTAATTTCTTTTACCACAACATTATTAGTTTCTACTGGGTCTAAATGGATAACAGCCTCACAGTATAATTTCTCTGACAACTCTTTCTCAATTCTGTCTATAGCATCATGAAGTTCAAAAATATTACCATCCCCCGGCACTTCGGCGTGCAAAGAAATCATAATTCTTCCAGGGCCATAATCATGTACTACTAGGTCATGAATCCCGCAAACTTCATCATGTGCCATTACTATTTCCTGAATAGATTCCACAAGTTCCTCATCTGGAAGGCTTCCAAGTAATGGACTTATTGTTTCTTTAGCCGCACCATATCCAGCATAGATAATAAACATTGCCACAAGAATACCACAGTATCCATCAATGTTTATATTGGTAAATCTCATTACTATCATCGCTATAAGAACCACCGCTGTTGCCACTGAGTCTCCAAGTGAATCTGTAGCTGTTGCCTTCATGGCTGAGGAGTTGATTTTTTTACCTATTTTATTATTGTAGAAGAACATATATAGCTTTACAAGTATAGATATTACAAGTATTCCCATTGCTAAAACGGAAGTATCAACATCTTCTGGGTGTATTATTTTATCAAAGGATGATTTTATAAGTTCAAAGCCCATAAGTACAATTATTAGAGCCACGAACAAACCTGATAAATATTCAAATCTTCCATGTCCAAAAGGGTGTTCTGTATCTGGCTTTTTACCTGCAAAAACAAATCCTATCAACGTAATAAAGGAAGAGCCTGCATCTGATAGATTGTTAAATGCGTCTGCCATAATAGCTACAGAACCACTAATAAAGCCTGCAAAATATTTTAGAGCAAATAGTATAAAATTCAAAACAATTCCTAGAACACTACACAGTGTTCCATATGATTTTCTGCCTTTACTATCCGTTATATCTTTATCACGTAAAAAAAATTTCGATAAAATCGTTATCATTTTCATACCTCTTTTCAAACCACTACTTATTATTACGCACCAGTAAAATTCTCTAACTCAATATTTATGGCTTCCCATTGACTCATAAGTTCCATAAGCTGTTCTTCTGCTTCATCTATTTCACCTTGAATTTCTGAAAGTTTAGAGTAATCTGTGGCGTTTTCAGGTGCCATCAGTTCATCCTTTTTAGCTGCAAGTTTTGCCTCAAGCTCTTCAATGGATTCCTCAGTCTTTGCCAGTTTTCTCTCAATCTTTGACTTTTCCTTTCCAGGATTGTCATAGTTCTTGGCTTTGTTTTCTTTTTTTGCTGTATCTATTCCGCTAACAAACGAGAAAGCCATTTTCCCTGGAGCTGTATGATTCTTTTTCAAATCCTCCTCTGCCTTAGCGGCATTGGCTGCTACATAGTCTTCATAACCGAATTCATAATAATCCGTATGTCCATTTTCAAATACAAGCAATCTATTAGATATCTTTTTTATGAAATATCTATCATGGGATACAAATAAAATAGTTCCTGTATAACTTTCCATCATATGCTCTAACGCTTCCTTACCAACAATATCCATATGATTTGTAGGCTCATCTAATATAAGGAAATTTGGCTTACGTTTTAAAATCTTACAAAGTGCCAATCTTACTCTTTCTCCTCCAGATAACATAGATACTTTCTTAAACACATCATCTCCCGAAAACAGAAATGCACCTAAATCGTTTCTTATTTCTGTCTGAGTAAGGGTTGGAAATTCATCCCAATAATCATCTATCACCTGTTTTTCACTGGTATATTGGGCCATTTGTTGGTCAAAGTAACCTATATCAACACGAAGTCCCGTTGAAAATTCGCCTCCAAGTGACGATACCTGTCCCATTATGGTTTTAAGAAATGTAGACTTTCCTAACCCATTTCCACCAATAATACCTACTTTATCACCTCTGCAAACTGTGAGGTTAATGGTAGACAAAACTTCTGTATATCCCACTGCTAACTCATGAATTCGTAAAACTTCCTTTCCTGTAACCTCTGCCGGCTGGAAGTTGGCATTAAATGCCCTATCATCGTATTTATCAGGAGCTTCCACTATATCCATATGCTCTATTGCCTTCATTTTAGAACGGGCCATAGCTGCCTTAGTCGGCTTATTCTTAAACCTATCTACCATTCCTTGAAGTCTAACTATTTCCTTTTGCTGTAAATCGTGATCCTTTTGTTGTTTTTCGTGTTCTTCACGTTTTCTTTCGATAAAATGAGAGTAGTTGCCTGGATACCTTTTTGCAGTTCCATACTCAATCTCATATACTACATCTGCAATATTATCCAGAAACATTCTATCATGGGAAACAATAACTACAGCTCTGTCATAATTTTTTAAGTACGTCTCTAACCACTCAACTGTAGCAATATCCAAGTGGTTGGTAGGCTCATCTAAGAGTAAGATGTCCGGTTTACTAAGTAACATTCTAATAAAGGAAATTCTTGTTTGCTGTCCACCTGAAAATTGATTTAATGGTTTCTTCTTATCTTCCTCTGTAAAACCAAATTTCCTTACCATTGTCTCAAAATCTTTTTCGTAGTAATAACCACCTGCCATTCTAAAGTTTTCCTCATATGTAGCATAGCGATTAACATTTATTTCACTAGGATCATCATTCATAGTGTTTAGGCGTCTGTCAAGTTCCTCCTTCATCTCAACCATAGGGCGAAATACTTTTCTAATTTCTTCCTCCATTGAAATTGATTCATCCTCAAACGCCATTTGCTTTAGATAACCGATTGTAGGATTACCAGATTTAGCGATGAAGATGTCCTCATCGCTATCTCGTTTAGTAAGTTCGACCTCACCAGAAATAAGTTTAAGTAATGTGGTTTTACCACAACCATTTCTTCCTACCACGGCTATTTTTTCTGTATTTCTTATTTCAAAGTTTATATTGTGCAAAATGTTTTCGGCTGCAAAACTCACAGCTCCATTATTTATTTTGTATAACATAATTTATCACACTTATCCTTATATTTTTATAGTACTTTGGATAAGAATTCCTTTAGTCTTGGATTTTTAGGATTATCGAATACTTCCGTCGGTGTACCGTCTTCACCTATTTCTCCATCATTCATAAACAATACTCTAGTAGCTACCTCTTTTGCAAATCCCATTTCATGGGTCACTACTACCATAGTCATACCATCAAGTGCCAATTCCTTCATAAGGCTAAGTACTTCTCCTACCATTTCAGGATCTAACGCACTTGTTGGCTCGTCAAAGAGCATTACAGCTGGATTCATAGCAAGTGCTCTCGCTATAGCCACACGCTGTTTTTGACCACCTGAAAGCTTGGATGGGTAACTTTGAGCTTTATCTTCTAGACCAATTCTTTTAAGCAGCTCGTCAGCCTTATTTGAAGCCTCTTCCTTGCTCATCTTTTTTAGCTGAATTGGTGCAAGCATAATATTATTCTTTATAGTCATGTTTGGGAATAAATTAAACTGCTGGAAAACCATTCCAATTTTTTCTCTAACTTTATTAATGTTTACTGATTTGTCAGTAATATCTGTTCCATCAACTAAAACCTTACCACCTGTTGGAGTTTCAAGTTTATTTATTGAACGTAAAAATGTGGATTTACCACAACCCGATGGTCCAATAATGGCGATAACTTCACCCTTAGAAACAGTGATATTAAGATTTTTAAGTACCTCGTGATCACCAAATGATTTACAAAGTTCTTTAGTTTCTATTAATATTTCATTATCTTTCATTATTTCTTAACCTCTTCTCTAGCTTGTGTACAAATCCTGTAAGTATCATAACTATAGCTAAATATATAAGAGCTATAGCCAAAAGTGGCATAGTTGCTTCATAAGTATTACTTCTAATAATATCTGCGCCTTTTGTAAGGTCTATCAATCCAATATAACCACTAATTGAAGTCTCTTTGATCAAACTAATCAATTCGTTACATAGTGCCGGAAGTATATTTTTAACTGCCTGTGGAAGTATTACCCTAATCATAGTCATATTGTATGTCATACCAAGACTTTGTCCTGCTTCCATCTGACCTGGATCGACTGCCATAATACCTGATCTTACAATTTCGGAAACATATGCCGCAGAGTTTAAACCAAAGGCAATTACCGCTACAACAATCTTGTTATTTACCGCTGCAAGTATAATGTAAAACATAATCAGCAACTGTACCATAGCAGGTGTTCCGCGAATAATCGTAACATATACTCTGCAAATAGCATTTATAATGGTAAGTCCTCCAATTCTATCGTGAGTAGTTCTTACCATTGCAATTAAGAATCCCAAGATTATACCTATGATAACAGCACCAATTGTAATAATAATCGTATTTCTAAAACCTGTTAGTAGATATTCATATCTATTGTCATCTATGAAATTTTGTTTGAATTTCTCAACAAATGAGAGTGTTTCTATATCCTGTGTAGATCCTGTATTTACAACTATAACCTGTTTTGATGTAGTATAGGAATCTGTAAAATCTATATTCTTAAGTCTGTCCTCTGTAACTGTCATGCCAGCCACACCCACATCTGCCTTGCCAGAAGTAACTGCAACTATGATAGAATCAAATTCCATATCTTCTATTTGTAATTTCATACCTAGAATATCGCAGACAGCTTGAGATAAATCCATATCAAGACCCGTAACTTTTCCCTCTGAGTAAAATTCATATGGAGGAAACGCGGCATTGGTAGCTACTATTAATGTTCCATTATCCCTGCTTACATCCTTAGGTACATACTTCTCAACGCTACCATCTTCATTATTAATGTAATAGTCAACTATTTGGTCATAAATACCATTGTCGCGTAGTTCCTTCAATGCATCATTAATTTGAAGTTTCAAAGCTGTAGATGATTTATCAATACACATAGCATATTCTTCTAATGTAAATTCCTCATCTAAAATCGCAAGTTCTGGATTCCTTGCAACATATTCAAGTGCTGGCAATTCATCAATAATAACGCAATCAATTTTATTAAGCTTCAAAGATTGGATAGCATCCGCACCCTTGTTGTATCTTTCTACAATGGTCCCTGCTTCATCACCTTCATAATCTTCTGCATAAATCGCTCCTGTAGTACCTGATTGAACGCCAATCCTGGTACCTTCAATATCATCCACACTCTCAATCACTTTCTTATCTTTTGTATCTTCCGTAGACTTACCGCAGCCTATCGCTGCAAATGTAGTAACACATATCAGCCCTATAATAAAAATGGCTAAAAGTCTGTTTTTCCTTGTTCTATTTTTCTTCATAACAATACTTGAGGGATTGGCGGACCAATCCCCTATTTCTCCTTCTTAGTGTATTTTTGTATTTTAACAGATTACAAAATATTCTTCTACATTTTTTAATTATATTTTAGTTCTTATTAACTTTCTTCATTCGTATCTGATTCGGCTTCAAACCCAGATTCTTCCTCTGATAGAATTTCATCCTCGATTAAGGTTTCAACTTCATCTTCAGTTTCAACTTCAGTTCCAGTTTTGGATTCATCCTCATTTAAAGTGTTCATATGTGATGACAAGCTTGTACTATTGCTCAATCCTTCTGATATTCCACCAAATTCATAGTCTTCGTCTACTTTTTCTTCTTTCATCTTTCCAGCAGTAACCATTAAATAGATACCGATTATAACACCAAGGGGTGCAAATATCGTAACTACTGCCGCAACAAATAATAATGTAGCATTGATACCGGCTATTGCAATACCAATCATATACCAAACTTGCTTTTCCCTCTGAAAACCTTTAAAATTAATCACTACCGCTGTAACACCGGCTATTACGGTGAACAGCATAAATATCATATATATATTCAACGGTGTGTCGCCAAACTTTTCAATCAGAGCATCGACATCAATAATCTTATTTTGCGTTATCAAAAAGACACTGGCTGTCGCACCACTTATTATATTCCAAAGTCCTGCCTTTTTTGCTTTATCTTGTGGAGTTGCTTCATTTCTACTATTTCCATTACTTAGAAAATTCATATTTGTCCTTTCATAAACCTAGTTTACATTTATATTTTTCTTCATCAAACTTTCATCTTGGTTAAAAAACTTTTTGTTCTTTCATTTGACGGATTTTCAATAACTTCACTTGGAGTTCCCTCCTCAATGATAACGCCTCCGTCCATAAAGATAACTCTGTCGGATATATTTCTTGCAAATTCAATCTCATGAGTAACTATGACCATTGTCATTTTATCTTTTGCCAAATCTTTTAAAACCTTTAGAACTTCCTGCGTCAGTTCTGGATCTAACGCAGATGTTGGTTCATCAAAAAACAACATCTTAGGATTCATCGCTAATGCTCTAGCTATAGCCACGCGCTGTCTCTGTCCTCCTGACAACTGGAACGGATAAGCTTCTTTTTTATCCTCCAGTCCCATCTTTTCAAGTAGTCTCTCTGCCTCTTGCTTTACTTCTTCCTTATCCCTTTTTTGCACTGATATCGGTGCATCACAAATATTCTTCATAACTGATAAATGTGGAAATAGGTTATAATTTTGAAATACAAGTCCAAAATATTCCTTTATATGCCTTAGTTCATTTTTAGGCGCGTAAATAGTTGCTCCACCTACATCCTTCACTGCCACTTCATCACAATACAATAGACTACCTTCATCCATCTTCTCTAACAATGTGGCACATCTTAGAAGTGTTGACTTTCCTGAACCTGATGGACCAATAATAGAGACCACTTCACCTTCCTTAACCTTTAGTGAAATATCTTTTAACACTTCTATACCATCAAAACTTTTCTTTAATTTGTTAATCTCTAATATGCTCATATTTGCCTCCTATTTGTAATATGCTAGTTTTTTTTCAATGCGCTCCATAATAAATGCAACCACATAATTGAAAATGTAATAGAAAAGTCCAGCAATAAATAGTGGCATAATGCTTGCCTGGGACGCCGCTACCTGCTTTGCTAATGTGAACATCTCTGTATATGCTAATACAAATGCTAAAGAAGTATCTTTTACAAGAGTGATAACTTCATTTGTAACTGGTGGCATAACGTGTTTTACCATCTGTGGAAAGGTTACCTTCCAGAAAGTTTGAATCTTTGTATATCCTAGTACCTGTGCTGCTTCATGTTGTCCAACAGGCACTGCCTCTACACCTGAACGATATATCTCAGCAAAGTAAGCTGCATAATTCAATGTGAAACCTATAATAACTGCATAGAATCTATATGATGTAGATAATGACCATCCAAAAACATAGAACGGACCGAAGAATACAACTAATAACTGTAACATTAATGGTGTTCCACGCATTATAGAAATATAAAACTTAACAAGCCATGCTACAGGTTTTATCTTTGATCGTCTACCTGCACAAATCAAAAGTCCAAGTGGAAGTGAAAAACAAAGTGTCAATATGAATATAAGTAAAGAAGCACCCACACCTGATAACAATTGTCCCGCTATATCAGCGAATTTTTCAAGGAAACTTTCGTCTTTGGTAGTTGCTGCCATAGCATCAAGTTCCTTAGCTGTAGATGTTCCTTCATTACCCAAACACGCGAAATCACTAAGATCCCATTTATCAGATATTTGTGCATATGTACCATCTTCAACCATCTCATATAGAGTTTCCAAAACTGCATCCCTAAGAGATGTATTTCCAAGTTTAAAACCAACTCCATATTCTTCTGATGAAATAGTATCTGGAAGCATCATAAAATCATTGCCTCTGGCTTCTATCTCATACTTAGCCACACCAATATCCATACAAATAGCATCAGCAGCACCAGCCTCCAGATTCATAAATGCACTATTATAATCACCAACTTGCTGTAGTTCTTTAAATGTGCTCCTAAGCGCTTTATTATCCTCACTAGCGTCTTCACCTGCAAGCGCTGCCAAAGCTGAAGAATCTGCCTGCACTATAACATTTTTATCTGCAAGATCTGTAAGTTCCCTTATACCTGAATTGCTCTTTACCACTACTACCTGAGAATTATCTACATAAGCATCCGTCCACGTATAATCTGTCTCTCGGCCATTCAGGGTAAATCCATTCCAAATGCAATCTATTGAATTGGAATTCAATTCCATATCCTTAGAAGCCCAATCAATAGGCTGTTTAACTAGATTCCATCCATTACGCTCACAAACTTCTTCGGCTAAATCCAAGTCAAATCCTACATATTCACCATTTTCATCTTTATATCCATATGGCTTAAATTCTGCATCAAAGCCTACAATTAATGTAGTCCTTCCTGCTTCTGTATTTACTACATCGTCACTGCTTTTTCCACATGCTACTAACATTCCTGCCATAAGGGACATAATGAGCATGAAAATAATCGTTTTCTTTTTCATGTATTCCTCCAAAGTTAAAATATAATAGATTATAGCATTTTCACGCATGATTTTGCAAGCGCGTAGTGAATATAGTTTCTTCCTTCCCTAAAAATTAAATTAATTATACCAACGCAAAGAGACACCCTGGGTTCATAACTTCCAGGGTGTCTCTTTCATAGGATATTCAATTGTTTACTTTTTTTATGGGGTGCCCCCTTTGTAAATCTGATAACCTTTAACCGACTTTTGTTTCTACTTATATTCTATCAAATTATTCTAAAAAGAGCAACTGTTTTTTGAGTTTTTTTTCACCAAGTGGTTATTTTTGAAACTAAGTGGTTATTTTTTCGATTTCAGATGTTATTTTGAGGGTATCCTCTGTAACTGCTGTTTCTAAATTCAGTATTGTCACTCCTGCCCTTTTTGCAGCCTCCAGCGTTTTAGCAAACTCTAGATGTGTCTCTTCATTGGCATAAACCTCAGTTATTTCTTCCATCTGGATTACAAATGCAACATAACACCTATATCCCGCATCAATAGCTCCAATTAATTCCTTCAAATGCTTTACACCTCTAAGGGTTGGAGCATCCGGGAAATAGGCCTTCTTGTCTTTTTCTAAAGTTACACCTTTTACTTCCATAAGGCATTTTATTTCACCCATCTCAAAGTAAAAATCAATCCTGCTTTTCCCATATGTATACTCAGGCTTTATAAATGTAATATCTCTATGGGTTCTCAGCCATTCTCCTACCACCTTATTTGGAGCTTGTGAATCCATATTAACAATACCAATACCTTCCTTGTATACACATATGAGGTCATACTTTGTCTTTCTATTGGGGTTATCGCATACTTCAAGGATTACGTGTGCCCCAGGGATTAGTAATTCCCTGCATCTTCCTGTGTTCTTTACATGCACAGTTTCCACTATATCATTTACTAATACGTGGGCAATAAATCTGTTGGGTCTATCCACAAAAATTCCATGTACTACATTATTATATTTCATTGAACTCTCTCTTCTTTTGACTACATTTTACACTTCTATCATAGTGCAAAGTATAGATTTATCTATACGAATCTACTTCACTGATGTTACCGTATATTCTAAGTCTTCAACGACCTTCGTTATCTACTTCTTCTTTTAAAGTAACAACTGCTGTACCCTGTGTATGGCTAACCTCTGCCATCTCCACTTGTTGTAATGCCTCAAGACCTTTTTTAACTGATGCTTCACAATGTCCACACATCATTCCTGTAATATTTATTGTCTTTGTCATAGTATTTGTCTCCTTTATATCTTTTTGATTTGTTGTTTTTTTCTTATACATTTTAGTGAAATTTAGTCTTAATGCGTTTATAATAACACAAAAACTTGATAAACTCATTGCTGCTGCTCCAAACATCGGGTTCAGTGTCCAACCAAATGTGTGGATATATGCGCCTGCTGCCAGGGGTATACCAATACAGTTATATATAAATGCCCAAAATAAATTTTCATGGATATTTCTTAGTGTAGCCTGGCTAAGTCTAATGGCTGCTGCCACATCTAAAATAGAATTTCTCATAACTACTACATCTGCGGCATCAATAGCCACATCTGTACCTGCTCCAATTGCTATTCCTACATCTGCGCGGGTCAAGGCAGGTGCGTCATTGATTCCATCTCCTACCATTATAACTTTGCCTTGATTTTGCAATCTGCGAATGGTCTCTTCCTTACCATCTGGAAGAACTCCTGCCACCACTTCATCTACGCCTGTCATTTCCCCAATAGCAGCTGCTGTTCTTTCATTATCTCCTGTCAACATAACTACTCTTATTCCCATATCTCTTATCTGTTCAACCGCCATAGCCGAGTCTTCCCTTACCACATCCGCTACAGCAATACATCCCATGAACTTATCTTGTCTTGCAAAATAAAGAGGTGTTTTTCCACTATTAGATAATACGTCTGCCATTTTTATAATTTCTGCAGGTATTTCGATTTTTATTCCATCTGATTTTTGTTTTTCAATAAAATCTTTGTTCCCAGCAAAATAGAACTGAGATGTATTTATACGACCCATCAGTCCATTCCCTGGTACTGCACTAAATTCCCCAATTTCGCCTGCTTTAATATTTTTACTTTCGCAGAATCTAACAATGGCACCCGCCAATGGATGTTCACTTTTCTTTTCTAATGTCATTGCCATTTGGAGTAATTCATTTTCACTTACATCCTTTGCAGTGATGATATCTGTCACCTCAGGTTCTCCTTTAGTAAGTGTTCCAGTCTTATCCAGCACAACAACATCAGCCTTTCCTGTGGCTTCAAGACTAACTGCTGTCTTAAATAAAATTCCATGTCTAGCACCCATTCCATTTCCAACCATAATTGCTACTGGTGTTGCTAGTCCCAATGCACACGGACAGCTTATAACCAATACCGAAATTGCTCTAGCTAGCGAATATCCTATGTTTTGACCCACAGCCATCCAAATAATAAATGTCACCACAGCAATGGCTATAACCACTGGTACGAATATACCCGATACCCTATCTGCAACCTTTGCAATAGGAGCTTTTGTAGCAGCTGCATCACTGACCATACTAATAATTTGAGATAATGTGGTATCATTACCCACTCTAGTTGCCTGACATTTCAAAAATCCAGACTGATTAATGGTTGCTGCTGATACTGTACTACCTTTCTCTTTATCCACTGGAACACTTTCACCAGTAAGTGCAGATTCGTTGACTGCGCTGTTTCCTTCCATAACCACACCATCAACGGGAATGTTTTCACCAGGCCGTACTACGAAAATATCACCAATAACTACAGATTCTATAGCCACTCTCACTTCTTTATCGTCTTTAATTATCACAGCTTCCTTAGGGGAAAGTTTCATCAATTCCTTTAGGGCGTTCGTTGTTTTTCCCTTAGATAAGGATTCTAATAATTTTCCTACTGTAATAAGTGTTAAAATCATTGCTGCGGACTCAAAATAAAATTCATGGGCATAATGCATCATTTTTTCTGAATTACCTAATTCAAATGTCATAGCAAATAGCATACATGTTGAATATACAAATGATGCGCCAGATCCTAATGCCACTAGCGCATCCATATTTGGTGCAAAATGTATGGTACTCTTAAATCCATTTATAAAAAATTTTTTATTCACTATCATTACTGCTGCTGACAAAATAAGTTCATAGAGACCTATAGCAATATAATTACCCTCCACTGCAGATGGTATTGGCCATCCCCACATCATATGACCCATAGATACATACATAAGTGGTAATAGCAATATTAAGGACGCGATAAGCCTCTTTGCAATGTGTGGAGACTCTTTATCTCTAAGCATTTCTTCGTTGGGTGTGACAACATCTATTGGTGTATCCGTTTTATATACATTTGAAGAAGATTGTGTTTCAACTAATGCTTCTTTTTGGTTGGAATTATGTCTAGAAGGCCTTTTCGATGCACCATATCCAGCCTTTTCAACTGCCTCTACAATAGATTGTGGATTGACATCTCCCTCCACTCCTAATGTGTTAGTAAGTAAACTAACCGAGCAACTTTCTACTCCTGGAACTTTTGATACTGCCTTTTCAACTCTTGCACTACAGGCAGCACAACTCATACCTGTAATATTATACTGTTCCATATATTC
>JAAYNM010000043.1 GCA_012520815.1 Clostridiales bacterium | reverse complement strand
GTTTTGTCACTTTAATTATACCAAACAAAGAGTCTGGATTCCTTATATTTTGGGCATTTTTTGAAAGTTGTTTATTGTAAAACTGATAAAATCCGCAGTTGTGGATAAAACTGCGGAAACTCAAGAAGAACTCTTTTTACTTGAAGTAATTTTGTAATGTATTATAATATAAGTGTCTATATTTTTAGGCCCAAGGAGGAATGACACTTTATGGCAAGAATTTATAATGATTTAACAGAACTAGTTGGCAACACGCCACTTGTAAGATTAACGAATTTTGAAAAAAAAAATAACCTTTGTTGTGAAATAGTAGCTAAAGTGGAATATTTTAATCCGTTGGGTAGTTCAAAGGATAGAGTAGCACTTACTATGATTGATGAAGGTATTAAAAATAAGACAATAAATAAAGATACTATACTTATAGAGCCTACTAGTGGTAACACAGGTATAGGATTGGCTTTTGTAGCAGCTACAAAGGGTATGAAGCTTATATTGACAATGCCTGAAACTATGAGTGCTGAGAGAATCAAGATGGTTAGAGCATTGGGAGCGGAGATAGTGCTAACACCAGGAGATACGGGTATGCAGGGTGCTATTTCAAAGGCTAATGAATTAAAAGAGGAATTGGGAAATGCTGTTGTTTTAGGACAGTTTATTAATGAATGCAATCCATTAGCTCATATGCTCACAACAGCACCAGAGATTATTCGAGATACAGAAGGTGTTTTAGATATTTTTGTGGCTACTGCAGGTACATGCGGAACTGTTATTGGAACAGGTAGAGCATTAAAGAAATTTAATCCAGATATTAAAATTGTGGCAGTAGAACCAGCAACAAGTGCAGTTCTGTCGGGAAAAAAGCCTGGAGGCCATAAAATTCAAGGTATAGGTGCAGGATTTATTCCGGATATTTATGATGCTACAGTTGTGGATGAAGTTATAGGGATTACTGACGATGAAGCTTATGAATATGCAAGACAAATAGCAAAAGATGATGCTATGTTTGTGGGGATTTCATCGGGAGCAGCAATTTGTGCAGCTAAGAAACTTGCCGAGAGAGAGGAAAACAAAGGAAAACGAATCGTTGTATTTTTACCAGATACAGGTATGAGATATTTATCAACAGATTTGTTTTAATTTGTATAAGTCTATGTTAAAGAAATATCATATGATATACAAAGGCTTAAATCTCTAGAGGATATGATATACATTGATGGTGACAAGCTTCTTTTGACCAACGAGATGGTTAAAAATATTTTGACTTTTATTTGTACAATAAAGTTAGTCTAAATGATTACCAAATAAAGCAAATATTAAAAGCAATTATATAAAATGGCAAAGGACGAAATGTTCTTTGTTTTTTTATTTTTACTTTTATTCATAATAATGTTATAATGATTAAAAATGTATTTCAGAGGCAGTTATGGATTGTGTAATAAATGTATTTCAAAAGATGAATGAATTACTTCCTAGAATGAGTAAAGGACAAAAAAAGATAGCAGATTTTTTATCGTTAAATTATGAGCAAGCAGCATTTATGACAGCGGCTAGGCTTGGCGAGGTAGTTGGGGTTAGTGAATCTACAGTGGTTAGATTTTCATCACTGTTAGGATTTGAAGGTTATTCCCAATTTTTAGAAGCGCTAGCTGCTTTAGTTAGCGAAAAACTTCAATCAGTAAATAGAATTGAGGTTACAAATCCTCTTTTGGACAAGCAGGAGGTTTTAGATTTTGTTTTATCAGCAGATGCAGATAAAATTATATCTACGAGAAACTCCATAGATAGGGATGCATTTCATATGGCTGTTGATATTATAAATGGCGCAAAGAATGTATATATAGTTGGCATTAGAAGTTGTGCGCCCCTGGCTGCATTTTTAGGCTTCTATTTGAATCTTATAAGACCCAATGTTCATATTTTATCCTCAAATAATTCTAGTGAGATTTTTGAGCAAATGCTTAGAGTTTGCAATGATGATTGCGTTATTGGAATCAGTTTTCCAAGATATTCAATGAGAACACTAAAAGCACTAGAATATGCTAATAATAAAAGTGCCAAAGTAATTGCCATTACTGACAGTAAGCATTCTCCGATGAATTTATATTCATCATGTAATCTTTTTGCTAGAAGTGATATGGCATCTATAGTAGACTCCTTAGTTGCTCCACTTAGTGTTATTAATGCACTGATAGTATCTTTGTGTATCAATAATCAAAAGGATGTTATTGCAAATATGGAAGAATTAGAAGATGTTTGGAATGAGTATCAGGTGTACACAGGTGATGAAATAAATATGGTTGATAATAAAAAAATCAAAATAAATGACGTAGGTCACACGAAAGGAATCTAGATGAGCAAGGTAATTGTTATAGGTGGTGGTGCTGCTGGTATGTTAGCTGCTATAGCCGCCGGTAATTGTGGCCACGAAGTTACAATATACGAAAGAAATGAGAAATTAGGCAAAAAAGTTTTTATTACAGGTAAAGGCAGATGTAATATTACAAATGCTGCTGATATGGATGAACTTATTAGAAGTGTAATTAAAAATAATAAATTTTTATATAGTGCCTTTTATACATTCACAAATGAAAATATAGTGGAATTACTGGAGGAACAAGGTATATCTACAAAAGTAGAACGTGGGAATAGAGTATTTCCAGTATCAGATCATTCATATGATGTTATTGGTGGACTAACAAAGAAGCTAAATGAACTTGGAGTTGAAATTTGTTTAAATTCCAGAGTTAAAAGCATATTGATAAGAGATGGCATATGCAAGGGAATTACACTTTTTGATGGTACCAAGATAGATGCTGATAGGGTTGTAGTGTGTACAGGTGGGTTTTCTTATCAAACCACAGGTTCAGACGGAGATGGGTATGAATTTGCGAAAAAAACGGGTCATGTGGTTACACAAATTTTACCATCATTAGTACCCCTCAATATTAAAGAATATTATATAAAGGAACTCCAGGGACTATCTCTGAAAAACATCAAAGTTACCTTTTTTGAAGAAAAAAAGGAGATATATTCTGACTTTGGAGAGATGCTTTTTACACATTTTGGTGTATCAGGTCCTGTTATTTTAAGTGCTAGCGGTTATATTACTGAAAAATTAGCAGAAAAATCCCATATTTCGTTAAAAATAGACTTAAAACCAGCACTATCGTTTAAAGAATTGGATGATAGAATAACAAGGGATTTTAAGGAAAATATAAATAAAGATTACAGGAATTCCTTAGGTGATTTATTACCTAAAAAAATGATACCTATTGTAATTAAGTTATCTAAAATCAGTCCATATAAAAAGGTTAATGAGATAACTAGAGAGGAAAGACAAGGTCTTACCACCTTACTAAAAGAATTCCCTGCCACAGTTGAATCAACTCGTGGATTTAAGGAAGCTATTATTACCCGTGGTGGAATAAGTATAAAGGATGTCAATCCTCAAACAATGGAATCAAAGAAGGTACAGGGTCTATTTTTCGCAGGTGAAGTTCTGGATGTAGATGCGTTAACTGGTGGATTTAATTTACAAATAGCATGGTCAACAGGGTACCTTGCTGGTTTAAGTGTTTAAAACAGAGATAAATTATAAAAAGATAGAAATTGTAAAAAGATAGGAGAAACATTATGTATAGTATAGCAATTGATGGTCCAGCAGGTGCAGGGAAGAGTACTATTGCCAAATTAGTGGCGAAGAAATTAGGTTACATATATGTTGATACAGGCTCTATGTATAGAGCAATGGCTTTAGCATGTATTAGAGAAGAAGTATCTTCAGGAGATGAGGAGAATGTAGTAAGAATATGTGATGATTTATCAATCACGATTTCTTATGAAGATGATAAACAGCAAGTTTTTTTAAATGGAGAGAATGTTAATGCATACATAAGGACAGAGGAAGTAGGAAATATGACTTCTGCCATATCAGTGTATGGACCGGTTAGAGAAAAATTAGTTAATTTACAGCGTCAGATGGCATCTAAAGCAGATGTTATTATGGATGGCAGAGATATTGGAACTTGTGTGCTTGTAGATGCAAATTTAAAGATTTATTTAACTGCAAGTTCAAGAACACGTGCAATGCGTAGATATGAAGAATACAGAGCCAGTGGTAAAGAGTGTAATTTAGAGGAAATAGAGAAAGACATTATAGAACGAGACTATAGAGATATGCATAGAGAAATATCACCCCTAACTAAGGCAGATGACGCGGTACTTGTGGATTCTTCAGATATGAGTGTTGATGAAGTAGTGGACAAGATTATAGAACTTGCAGAAAAATATTTTATAAAGAAAAATTAAATATATAAATATATACAAGTATAGATTTATTGTTACTTAACTAGGAAATATTAGAAAGAGGATTTTATGGATATAAAATTGGCATCCACAGCAGGTTTTTGCTTTGGTGTAAAAAGGGCAGTCGATACTGTTTATACAGAAATTGAAAAATCGAGAGAAGAAAATACGAATATTTATACATTTGGGCCTATTATACACAATGAACAAGTGGTAGAAGATTTAAAATCACAGGGTGTAAAGGTCATAGAGAGCCTTGAGGAGTTGAATGACTGTCCACAGGGAACTGTTATTATTCGCTCTCACGGTGTTTCAAAGTCTGAGTATGACACAATTTCTAAAAAGGGATTTGAAATTATAGATGCAACTTGCCCCTTTGTAAAAAAAATTCATAATACAGTTTTTGAAAAGAGTAAAGATGGTTATGACATAATCATCATAGGAAATGAAAATCATCCGGAAGTTCTTGGTATAAAAGGATGGAGTTTACGAAAAACTACTGTTATTGGAAACGAAGAAGAAGCAAGTGATTTTGTGTGTGAAAAAGATGCAAAATTATGTGTTGTTTCTCAAACGACATTTAATTACAAGAAATTTAATAAATTAGTTGAAATTCTTGGTAAAAAGTTATATGATATAATTGTTGTGAATACTATTTGTAATGCAACAAATGAGCGTCAGCTTGAAGCAAGACAGATAGCATCGAGCGTGGATACAATGATAGTCATTGGTGGGAAGACAAGCTCAAACACACAGAAACTTTACGAGATTTGTAGCGAAGAGTGTATAGATACTCATTATATACAGACCAGTGAAGACTTAAAAGAAATGAAGTTATTACCATCATCCAAAGTGATTGGTATTACAGCGGGGGCATCAACCCCAAAAAATATTATTGAGGAGGTTCAAAATAATGTCAGAATTAAGTTTTGAACAAATGTTAGCAGATTACGACAAAAAAATAAGAACAGGAGAAATCGTTGAGGGCACAATTATCAGTGTTAAGGAAGATGAAATTGTGTTAAATATAGGTTACAAGTCAGATGGTATAATCACAAGAAATGAATATACAAACACACCTAATGTTGATCTTACAACAGTAGCATCTGTTGGTGATACGATGGAAGCTAAAGTTCTTAAAGTGAACGACGGTGAAGGTCAAGTATTATTATCATACAAGAGACTCGCTGCAGAAAAAGGAAGCAAGAGATTAGAAGAAGCTTGTGAGAACAAAGAAGTATTGAAAGCTACAGTTTCACAGGTTATGGCTGGTGGACTTACAGTAGTTGTAGATGAATCAAAAGTATTTATCCCAGCAAGTCTTGTTTCTGATTCTTATGAAAAAGATTTAACAAAGTACAATGGACAGGAAATCGAATTCGTAGTTATAGAATTCAATCCTAAGAAGAGAAGAATCATTGGAGATCGTAAGCAATTATTGGTTGCTTCAAGGAAGGCTGCTCAGGAAGAATTACTTTCTAAGATTTCAGTTGGTTCTGTAGTAGAAGGAACAATCAAAAATGTTACTGATTTTGGTGCATTTATTGATCTTGGCGGAATTGATGGCTTATTACACATCTCTGAGATGTCTTGGGGTAGAATTGAGCATCCTAAGAAAGTATTCAAGGTTGGCGATACAGTAAAGGCATTAGTTAAGGATATCAATGGAACAAAGATTGCTTTAAGTCTTAAATTTGATGATACAAATCCATGGAAAGGTGCTTCAGCTAAATATGCTGTAGGTACAGTTGTTTCAGGTAAAGTTGCTAGAATGACAGATTTTGGTGCTTTCATCGAATTAGAACCAGGAATTGATGCATTACTTCATGTTTCACAGATTTCTAAATCACATGTTGAAAAACCAGCAGATGCTTTAAAGATTGGTGAATCTATCGAAGCTCAAATCGTTGATTTTAATGAAGACGAAAAGAAGATTAGCTTAAGCAAGAAAGCTCTTGAACCAGATGTAGAAACAGAAGTTGAAACAGAGGAAACTACAGAAGTTGAATAAATAACTGGAGGTCTTAATATGGATTATGAGCAGTTTAAAGCGCAAGTTTATGTTTTGACCAAGATAGACTTGAACTCATACAAAGAGAAGCAGATGAAAAGAAGAATAGATTCATTAATAGCCAAAAACAATTATTCTGAATACTCAGAATTCATTCAGGCTATAAAAACAAATGCGGAGTTATTCGAAGAATTTGTGAACTATTTAACCATCAATGTTTCAGAGTTTTGGAGAAATCCAGACCAGTGGAAAATTCTTGAAGAGGATGTAATACCAGTACTGCTCAAGAATAAAGGAAAGACCCTTAAGGTATGGAGTGCTGCTTGCTCAACAGGTGATGAACCATATTCATTGGTTATGCTTTTATCAAGATACATGCCACTTTCTGATATAAAGATTCTTGCCACAGATATTGATAAGCAAGTTCTTGAAAGGGCGGTATCAGGTTTATATAATGAGAAAAGTTTAACAGGTTTACCAAAGGATCTTAAAGAAAAGTTTTTCACTAAAGTTGGATTATCCAATTACCAGATATCGGAAGATATAAAGAAGTGTGTTATTTTTAAACAGCACAATCTTTTAAAGGATGCTTATCCAGAACAACTTGATTTGATTGTTTGCAGAAATGTTTTGATATATTTTACAGACGATGCAAAACTAGAAATATACAAGAAGTTTAATAAGTCGCTAAAAACCGGTGGATATCTCTTCGTAGGAAGCACTGAACAGATTATAAATTATAAGGATATTAATTATTCTTCATTTAAATCTTTCTTTTATATTAAAAATTAATTTTAAATATAAGAATGGGACGGGTTTCTACCTGCCCCATTTTTTCGTAATAAGGAGAAACTATGAGAGTGATTGCAGGAAAAGCAAGAAGGATACAGCTTACCACAGTTGACGGGGATGATACTAGGCCAACGACAGATCGAATTAAAGAGACACTATTCAATATGATAGCTCCTGATATGTATGAATGTATGTTTTTAGACTTGTTTAGTGGTTCTGGTGGAATAGGAATTGAAGCTGTTAGTCGTGGGGCTAAAATGGCATACTTTGTGGAGAATAATAGAGCAGCCTCTTTATGTATTAAAAAAAATATTAGTGTAACACATTTTGAGGAACAATGTGTATTGATGGAATGTGACGTACTTACAGCCATTGAACGACTTGAGTCAAAGGTTACCTTCGATTACATTTTTATGGATCCACCATATAATCAATTAATTGAAAAAAATATACTTGAAAAACTTTCCCAATCAGATATAATTAATGAAGATTCAGTGATTATCGTAGAGGCTTCATTAGATACAAAAATGGATTATTTAGAAGATTTAGGTTTTGAATTAATAAAGAAAAAAATATATAAGACGAACTATCATGCATTCATTCAGAAGGCATAGACAGGAGGTTTGTATGCGTATTGCAATTTATCCAGGCAGTTTTGATCCTGTCACATATGGTCATATTGATATTATAGAGAGAGCATCTAAAATCTGTGATAAATTAATAGTTGGAGTTTTGATGAATAGTTCAAAATCTCCGTTGTTTTCTGTTGAAGAACGTGTTAATATGTTAAATGAAGTGATTCAGCATATAGATAATGTTGAGGTGTGTTCGTTTAGTGGCCTTTTAGTAGATTTTGCGAAGGAAATGGATGCAAATATCATAGTTAGAGGACTTCGTGCTATTACAGATTTTGAATATGAGTTCCAGATGGCTCATGCCAATCATATTTTAAATAGTGAAATTGACACTGTATTCTTGACGACTAATATTGATTACTCTTATCTAAGTTCTAGCACTGTTAAGGAAGTGGCGGGATTTGGTGGTGATATTAGTCAGTTTGTACCGGACGTTATAGCAAAAAAGGTTTATAATAAATATTCATAAGTAGCCAAGGAGAGAAGAAGAACATGAGCAAAATTGAACAAATCATTACCGAGATTGAGGAATATGTAGCAAGTTGTAGCAATCTACCTCTTTCTAATACGAAGATTATTGTTAACAGAGATGAGATGGAAGAATATCTCGCAGAACTTAAGCTTAAAACACCAGAAGAGATAAAAAAATACAAGAAAATTATAAGCAATAGAGAGGCTATTCTTAATGAAGCAAAAGAAAGAGCTGAGTCTATGATTACACAGGCTACTGCACAGACTTCAGAACTTGTAAGCGAACATGAGATTATGCAACAAGCATATATTCAGGCTAATGAAGTGGTTCAACAAGCAACCGTTCAGGCGAAGCAGATACTTGACTCAGCCACTATGGAAGCAAATGAAGTTAAGGCTAGTGCTATGCAATATGTTGACGATATTTTAAGTAATGTTCAAAATGCAGTGACATTCTCTATGCAGGATATTACAAATAAATATGAGAATTATATGAAATCTTTAAATAGTAGTCTTGAAGTAGTTATTGCAAATAGAAAAGAACTTAATCCTTCTGATGAGATTAATGAAGAGTTACTTCCTGATGCACCATCAGAAAACACAGAAGAAGAGGACTTAGATTTTCAGGATTATACAGTTGATCTAGATTCTTTTGATGAGTAGATATTAAAACTGACATTTAGTACTTGAAAAGTAATATAATAAAAATGATATGAAAATAATCGGGTAGAAAATTTCTACTCGATTATTTTATTAAAACCGAGTCAAGTTAACGTAAATAAATTATGTTAACTTGATATGTAAATCAAACTTATTTTTATAAAAAGAGGCAAAGAATGATACAAGATATTGATGGAATTTTTAAAAACGAATATGAAAATGTGGAGGTAACAGGGGATGACTATGTGATTGTTACCACTGGAAGAGAAGTTCTTTCGTGCTATGAAAATAATATTGTTACTTTTCCACAGTTTAAGGAGATAGGACATTATAATCAAATACACTACCTATTTAAAATTGATAATAGCAGGTATTTTGGGGTATCAAATGCTTCTGGTTATCCTATAAAATACAGATTTAATAGTGTGGAAATTTTCAGGGAAGCACTTCCGAGAAATGCGAGATTTGCAGGAATAACAGGGTTTGGTCTATGTTCTTGGTATGATAAAAATCATTATTGTGGACGCTGTGGCAGTGTCATGTTTCATGACGATAGGGAGCGAATGATGAAGTGCTGTGAGTGCGGCAATATGAGCTATCCAACTATTTCACCTGCGATAATAGTTGGAGTTATTGATGGTGATAAAATTTTAATGACTAAGTATGCGGGAAGAGATTATAAAAAATATGCTCTGATTGCAGGCTTCAATGAAATTGGCGAAACTCTAGAAAAAACAGTGGAGCGCGAGGTTATGGAGGAGGTAGGTATTAAGGTTAAAAATATAAGGTACTATAAAAGTCAGCCATGGGCATTTACAGGGACAATTCTTGTAGGCTTTTTTGCAGATTTAGATGGGGATGGCACCATAACATTAGATGAAAATGAGCTAGCTGAAGGGGTATGGTATAAAAGATCTGATATTGGTGATGAATTTGCTGATGATATTACATTGACAAGAGAAATGATTATAGCATTTAAAAATAATGAAATATAAAGGTGGACAAAATAAATGTTATAGCAGTGTTTAGTAGTTTATACGACAAATATTTTTTTCAGGACAAATCAAGGTGTGCATACATAGAATAGCTTTGGAAAAAAGCTGAGATGCCACCGAAAGATACTAATGATAATATTGTAAAAGCATCAAAATGCATTATAATATTAATGATTATTATATATGGAAACTTAGTAGTATATTTTAAAATTAATTATTTATGACAGAATGTGAGGTATATATGAGTACATTATCTAATTTAGCGCCACAAAGAGTTTTCTATTATTTTGAAGAGATTAGTAAAATACCACGTGGTTCTGGTAATACCAGAGCCATAAGTGATTATCTTGTCGAATTTGCAAATAGCCATAATCTTGAGGTATATAGGGATGATTTAAACAATGTAATTATAAAAAAAGAGGCTACTGCTGATAAAGCTAATTGCAAGGGAGTAATTCTACAAGGTCATATGGATATGGTTTGTGAAAAGACATTAGAATCTACGCATGATTTTTTAAAAGATGGATTGGAACTTGAAATAAATGGGGACTTTATAACGGCAAATGGTACTACATTAGGGGCTGATGATGGTGTTGCAGTGGCAATTTCTCTTGCTATTTTGGAGGATAATTATATTTCACATCCTAAAATTGAGGCCATTTTCACAGTGGATGAAGAAACGGGGATGGATGGAGCTAAGTTTATAGATTTGTCTGGTATTACGGGACAGTATGTTTTGAATTTAGATTGTGAAATGGAAGATACAATAATTGCTGGATGTGCAGGAGGGGCAAGAATTGATGTAGTGTTTAAAGGAGCCAAAGCTTTGTTCAATGGAACAAAAATAGATATAGATATTTTTGGATTATTAGGGGGACATTCAGGTAGTGATATAGATAAGCAACGTGCTAATGCCCATATATTATTAGGTAGAATTTTACATATCATAAGGGAAAATATGGATATAGGTATCTTGTCTATAGAGGGAGGAACAAAAGATAATGTTATTGCCAATGTAGTCAAATCTAGCATTATTGTTCCTGTAGGAAAAGCGGAAAATGCTATAGATATTATCAACAGGAGTGCTGCTGACATTGTAGAAGAATATAAATTTATTGAGGATAATATCCATATTCAAGGCAAAGTGAGTGAAAATGGCATTTATAATGTCATAGATGAGGATACAGCAAATGATTTGATTTTCTTTATGGGTGTTGTTCCAAATGGAATAATTGACTATAATGCAAATATAAAGGATTTGGTGGAAACTTCACTAAATATGGGTGTACTTTCTATTAAAGATTATACTGTTAGTATTGGAATTTCAGTTAGAAGTCAAGTTAAATCGAAAAAGGAGAAGCTTGTTGGACAAATAATCATGCTTGCTCAAAGGGCAAATGCAGATTATAATGTACGAGGTGTTTATCCTGCTTGGTCATACACACATAATTCTCCACTTCAAAAATTAATGAAGGAAATTTACCTAGATAAATTTCATAGAGAATTAAAAACGGAGATAATACATGCCGGCCTTGAATGTGGGTATTTACTTGAAAAATTGCCACATTTAGACATAGTGTCCTTTGGTCCATTAATGTATGATATTCATACCGTAAATGAGAGATTATCTATATCTTCAACACAAAAAATATACCAGTTTATCTTGGAGATACTAAAGAATATTAAATAAATTATTGCATATTAGAATAAACGGAGGCACTTATGAGATTGTTACCAATTGCCAGCGGGAGCAGTGGAAACTGTATTTATGTTGGAAATGATAATACACATTTACTGATAGATGTTGGTATCAGTAAAAAGAGGATCGAAGAGGGGTTAAATTCTATAGATTTAACCTTAAGCGATATAAATGGAATACTGATTACCCATGAACATTCTGACCATATAAAAGGCTTAGGAGTAGTGCTTCGTAAAGAAGAAATACCTGTATATTCAGCAAATGCTACTATTGAAGCAATTTTAAATGAAGGAAAAACAGGGAAGATTAACGAGGAATTATTTTGTAGTATTGATGCAGATAGACCATTTGTTATAAATGATATTACAGTTAATCCTTTTGAGATTTTTCATGACGCGGCTGACCCATATGCATATGTTGTTGGCGATGGGTGTTCAAAAGTTGCAGTTGCAACAGATATGGGACATTTTGATGAATACATAGTAGAGAATCTAAGGGATTTAGATGGATTACTGATTGAAGCGAACCATGATATTAGAATGTTGCAAACTGGTCGTTATCCATACTATCTAAAACAGCGAATTCTTGGTGCTAGAGGACATCTATGTAATGAAATGTGTGGACAGCTTCTGGATAGAGTGATTAGTAATAAAATGAAGAATATTTTTCTTGGACATTTAAGCCACGAAAATAATTATCCGGACTTAGCATATGAAAGTGTGAGAACAGAGATCAATCTAAGTGATAGTGAATTTAGGGCTAATGACTTTGATATTAGGGTAGCAAGAAGGGATATGCCATCTGGAGTTGTTGTGCTTTAAGCTTATGCATATGTACATAAAAATAAAAAATAATTGAAATTTTAGTAGTGTTACAATATAATAAGAATAGTTTTGCAAAAAAATGAAATGAGGTAGTCAAATGAAAAAGACAGTAATTACAGTTGTGGGAAAAGATACAGTAGGAATTATCGCTAAGGTTTGTACTTTTTTGGCAGATAACCAAGTTAATATCTTAGATATCTCCCAAACAATCGTTCAGGATTATTTTAATATGATGATGATAGTTGACTCTAACAATGCAACAAAGCCTTTCGGTGAACTCAGCGATGAACTTTACAAACTTGGTGAAGATATCGGTGTTCAGATTAAAATGCAATCAGAAGAAATTTTTAATAGTATGCATAGAATCTAGTGCAGTAAAAAATATGTCAAAAGCATTTTAATTTTGAAAGGATTAAACATGATAAATATATTTGAAGTTAACGAAACAAATAAAATGGTAGAACAAGAAAATTTAGATGTGCGTACTATTACTATGGGTATAAGCCTTTTAGATTGTATAGACAACGATTTAGACAAGCTCAATGAAAATATATACAATAAGATAATCAGCAAAGCTCGTAATCTTGTATCTACAGGTAATGAAATTGAAAAAGAAATAGGTATTCCAATTGTAAACAAGAGAATCTCAGTTACACCAATCGCGCTAATTGGTGCGTCTGCTTGTAAATGTCCAGATGATTTTGTTACAATCGCGAAGACATTAGATAAGGTTGCTAAGGAAGTAGGAGTTAACTTTATTGGTGGATACTCAGCTCTTGTATCAAAGGGAATGACTCCATCAGAGGAAAATATGATTCGTTCTATTCCAAAAGCTCTTGCTTGTACTGAAAGAGTATGTTCCTCAGTTAATGTTGGTTCAACAAAAACTGGTCTTAATATGGATGCCGTTAAACTTATGGGTGAAATCGTACTTGAGACAGCGCAGTGTACAAAGGATTCGGATTCCCTTGGTTGTGCAAAATTAGTAGTATTTTGTAATGCCCCTGATGATAATCCATTTATGGCAGGTGCGTTCCATGGTGTTACTGAAGCTGATTGCATAATTAATGTAGGTGTAAGTGGTCCTGGTGTTGTTAAAACAGCATTAGAAAAAGTTCGTGGTGAGAATTTTGAAGTTCTTTGTGAAACTATTAAAAAGACAGCATTTAAAGTTACTCGTGTTGGTCAGTTAGTTGCACAAGAAGCATCTAAAAGACTTGGAGTTCCATTTGGTATCATAGATTTGTCATTAGCACCTACTCCAGCAGTTGGAGATAGCGTAGCTGAGATATTAGAAGAGATAGGCCTAGAATCAGTTGGTGCACCGGGTACAACAGCAGCATTAGCATTATTAAACGACCAGGTAAAGAAGGGTGGAGTTATGGCTTCTTCTTACGTAGGCGGTCTTAGTGGTGCATTTATTCCAGTAAGTGAAGATCAAGGAATGATTGATGCTGTAATATCAGGAGCGCTTAACCTTGAAAAACTTGAAGCAATGACTTGTGTATGTTCAGTTGGTCTTGATATGATTGCTATTCCTGGTGATACAAAGGCAACTACTATTTCAGGGGTTATAGCTGACGAAGCTGCTATTGGTATGATTAATCAGAAGACAACAGCAGTTAGATTGATACCTGTTATTGGTAAGGGTGTTGGTGAAACAGTTGAATTTGGTGGACTTCTTGGATATGCACCTGTTATGCCAATTAATAAATTTAGTTGTGATGCATTTGTAAATCGTGGAGGACGTATTCCTGCCCCAATTCATAGCTTCAAAAACTAATAATATAATATTAAAAATAAGGCTTCATAGGTTGATATTTTACCTATGAGGCCTTTTTGATTGTACTTAATCACATTTGATAAATTTCTTGGTAAATTCGTTGGGTATATCGACCCTATGTTTAGAAATTGTAATTAGACGATATAAATCATCACACCTTATGCAGTGTCTAATCCAGTCACTAGAATTTTTATTTATTGAGTCTTTTTCAATGGAATCTTTTTTTATGGAATCTAAATCCTTTATAAAAGCTGCCATGTTAGAAATTACCGTCATACTAGATTTGGATTTGATTTCTGGCAAAATGCTTTTGCCTATATTATTGAAACCTAATAGGCGAATGAAATTTCCATAGTCTTGATTGATTAAATCATTTACGTGAGAAGTTTTAATGTCTAGCGCAATGTGCAGCAACGCTCTTGATAGCGAGGTATATGAGACATCCTTGCTTTTGTTTAGAGTAATAAAACTGCTAAAATTAGTGTATTTGGAAAAATTATTAGCAAATTTATTAGCAATATCCAAGGTTAAATCAAATATATCTGATAGGGTATTATTTGCGATAGCGTCATATAACTTGAGTCCAGTAATCGCTGAAAAGTCGCTAGTTATGCCTACAGGATATGTTTTTTTATAATTCCATGCGTATACATTATCAATTAATGAAAGTATATCCACTAGGGAATCATCAGAAAGTTTTCTTAAGTTTGATGCAGAGTATAATCTGGGAGAATCCTCTGAGCATATATAATTTGAGTCTGTAATATTTTTGATTTCATTAAAGTCTTCGTGGTAAGCAGCTTTAATTCTTTTTATACCAATGGGTTTTATATTTGAAGAACGTAAAGCCAATGCTCTCATATATTCAATGGCTAAAATATTATTTGGGGTATCCAGTAGAGCGGCTGTATCCTCACCGTACATTTTTAAGATTGCATCACGTCGCGAAGTAGGAAATGAGTTTCCACATTTTTGGCTCTCTCTAAGATATTCTTTGTATTCGTCATTTTCGTTTGTAAGTTCTTGTACGATAGTAGACAAGTCCTCTAAGGAGTTACTTTCTACGCCAAATGCCAAGTAATCAACGACCTGTAATTTATCCAACAGTCCAACTGCTGCCATTGAAAAATACCTTGCTGATGCTGTAGAAAAGAAAACAGGTAACTCAAAAACAATATCTGCACCATGGTTTAGAGCAACCTCGGTTTTAGTATATTTGTCAATAAAAGAAGGCTCACCTCGTTGGACATAGTTACCACTGGTGATAATTATACAACAAGTTGCACCTGTGACTTCTTTAGCTTTTTTTATTATATATTCGTGCCCTTTATGGAAGGGGTTAAATTCTGTGATTATTGCAACTGTTTTCATAATGAAATTCCTTCATATACATTTGGATTGATAAAATTTATAATAACAATAATTAAATGCTTTAACAATTAAACTTACATGAATAAGTATATGTTAAATATGTTCAATTTTCAACAAGATAAAGAATATAAAGCTTAAAAAACATAGACCTTTCACGTACTATTGTCAGTACCTTCACGAGAAAAACATATAAATAAGTAAAATATATAGTGTAGCAAGAAAAATTATACAAAAAGGAATAAATATTGTACTTATTATGTATCATAAAAAATACAATATTTATTCCGTTTTTGCCTTGTATACAAAATTCATTTGATTTATAATTTAACTGTATGTGTTGTAAATTAGAAAATAAAGGCATATGTATTATTTGCATGTGTTTTTATTTTATTACAATACGGTTAAACAAAAGTGAAT
>JAAYNM010000042.1 GCA_012520815.1 Clostridiales bacterium | reverse complement strand
TGGCGTGGTGAGCCGGGCACGTTCGATCATGCGCAACACAAGATGCAGGGAGAACTTACAATTAAGCTACTTGATTTGATGGAAATCCCATATTTTATAGCAGAAGATAATGATGAATTGCTTGAGAAACATACCAAACATCTTATAGAACAAGCGCAGCGAGAAAGAAGAGTAGTAGCAATTATCGCACGAAAAGGAGTATTTGCTTCTGAGAATAAGTCCACTGTTCCTGTGGAGAACGGTTATCCGCTTTTCCGTGAAGAAGCAATAGAAGCTGTCTTAGATGCAATGCCAAAAGACACTATCTATGTTGCGACTACAGGAAGAGCCACACGAGAACTATACTTTTTAAGGGAAAGGCATGGTGAAGGACACAATTGTGATTTTCTCAATGTAGGTTCTATGGGACATGCCTCATCCGTTGCATTAGGTTTGGCTTTGGAGAACAAGAACAGGAAGGTGGTTTGCTTAGACGGAGACTCTGCCTTATTGATGCATATGGGCGCATTATCCATGGTTAGTAATATTGAAGTCCCGAATCTTTTGCATGTGGTTTTGAACAATGGAGCGCATGAATCCGTTGGCGGACAACCGTCAGTTGGTATGAATGTTGATTTTACAGTAATTGCACAAGGAGCAGGTTATAAGACTGTTGGACATCCTGTTGCAACAAAGGAAGAAATCATTGAGACAGTCCAGAAACTTGTTAACTGCGGTAAAGCAGCATTCATTGATATACGAATCAAGAAGGGGCTAAGCAGTAAGCTACCTCCACTCGATATAATATCACACGT
The DNA here is from genome assembly GCA_012520815.1 of Clostridiales bacterium. Lineage (GTDB taxonomy): Bacteria > Bacillota > Clostridia > Lachnospirales > Lachnospiraceae > SVEL01. The sequence goes on along the minus strand of JAAYNM010000042.1, from coordinate 6,082 downwards.
AGAACTTATTAATGGGTTCATGAATGAACTCAAAATGAATAAGGAGGAATACACAAATTGAAAGAAACACGAGAATTCTTGAAGTCGATTGGCTTACCAAGTGGTGATGTTTATGAATTGCCGACTTCTGAAAAGCGGTTTGCGGACGGAGGACAGTATCGCTTTGAAGTGCCTGGCATCCAAGGTCCTAATGTGATGGAGGCCTTACTAGAGGCAATGGACAAGTATGGAATCCATCTGCATCGTGTTACACAAACCAAAGGTATAATGATGCTTTTGGATAATGAGATTATAGAAATGGTTCGTTTGGCAAAAGAAGCGCAAACTGATCTTATTCTTGCCATAGGTCCTCGTGCGACAACTGATACCAGTGCATCTGTTAATACACCCGAAGGTGTCCGTATGGGCTACAGGCTTCGTGGACAGGAACAGATAGTTAGAGCGGTTGAGGATGTCAAGCGAGCAGTTTCTTTCGGATGTAGCTCATTCCTAGTATATGACGAGGGTTGTCTCTGGTTGTTGAATGAAATGAGAAAAGCTGGCCAGATACCGGCAAAATGCCATTTCAAAGTTTCTGCACATACAGGTCACGGTAACCCTTGCTCGGCAAAACTCCTTGAGATGATTGGAGCAAATTCCATCAATCCAGTTCGTGATATACAGCTTCAGATGTTATCAGCTTTGCGACAGGCTATTGACATTCCGATTGATATTCATACAGAGAACCCAGCATCAACGGGCGGTTTCATTCGTCATTATGAAGTGCCAGAAATGGTTCGTGTTGCAGCACCAATATATCTGAAGACCGGTGGTTCGGTTGCGAAAACACACAGCTGGGATTCATCAACTGAAGATGCGAAGAAGAGGGCAAAACAGGTCGTCCTTGTAAAACGTATGTTGGAAACTTATTATCCTGAGGCAATTCAATCGCCTAAAGGTAAAACTAAATAAGCGGGATAACCGCATAGGAGGTATTGAAAATGAGACATAACCAGTATAATAAAGAGTTTAAATTCGTACATGAACCAGAAGATTTCTCCAAGTATACAGACAGAGAAGTTTTGCGTTTTTGCCTAGGTGCTGCCATGTACATGCCTGGTACAAAGGAATTTGCAAGCAAGATTCTCAATAAAGAAATGCCTGCCTTGACTACAATGGTATTCTGTTTTGAGGATGCTTGTCCAGAAGCAGATGTTCCGGCAGCTGAAAGTAATGTTATTAACACTCTTGAAACTCTTAGCACAGCCATAGATAATGGTGATTTGTCCTACAGTGAACTACCACTAATTTTTTGCCGTGTTCGAACTCCAGAGCAATTTGAACATTTTGCAGGAATGCTAACAAGACATCAAGCAAAAGTGCTTGCTGGTATAAATTTTCCGAAATTCAATACACATAATGGAGATACCTACTTCACTCGTCTGAAAAAACTGAATGAGGATTTGGGTGAGATTATATATGGTATGCCGATTATAGAAGACCCTAAAGTGGCACATAAAGAAACACGACTCAGTGAGTTACTTGGTATAAGGGCAATATTAGATAAATATTATGATATAGTCCTTCAGGTGAGAGTAGGGGCAACAGACTTTTCATCGTGCTTTGGTGTCCGTCGTGGCGTTGACTACTCAATATACGATATTTCCACTGTAAAAGAGTGCCTGACTGATATACTGAATATTTTTGGACGAAACAATGACTATATTGTATCTGGCCCTGTGTGGGAGTATTTTCGAGCCAGTAAGCAAATGATGTATAGAGATTTACCGAGGTATGGTTTTGAGGATTATCTGCTACGTAGAAAACTCATAGTAAATCCGGAGGTTGATGGCTTGTTACGTGAGGTTGTTCTGGATAAAGCAAACGGTTTTGTTGGAAGAACAGTTATACATCCGTCACATGTGATATATGTTAATGCCTTGCAGGCAGTTACAAAAGAAGAGTATACTGATGCTGTGAACATTCTAAATAACAAAGAGGGCGGCGTGTTCAAGGGGGAAAGTGGAAATAAGATGAATGAGGTCAAACCGCATACTAATTGGGCAATCAAGATTTATATGCGTGGTAAAGCCTATGGTGTAGTTGAAAATGAAAGTAGCTATATTAACTTGTTCTCTACGGCGGTAGAATGATTATGAAGAGAGAGATTAAAACACCAATAACAAATGATGATATAAACTCACTTCAGGTTGGCGATATGATCTATATCTCTGGCAAAATATACTGTGGCAGAGATGCTGTGCTTCCAAAAATATGTAGGTTGATTGATGAGGAGAAGCTAGGTGATATAGATCTGGTAGGTTCTGTCATCTTTCATACAGCGGTAAGCCCTGCTGGCGTGGGACCTACATCAAGCAATAAAGTAGAGATTGAAGGAAGCTTTGCTAAATTATCTGAAGCAGGGGTTAGGTTACATCTTGGTAAAGGTGCAATAGGTAAGGAAACGATTGCAAAACTAGACGAGTTCAATTCAGTATTTGCCATTACTCCGCCTGTTACAGCATTGCTTGGGAATAATACCATCTCACAGCGATTAATTGCATTTCCAGAGCTTGGTATGGAAGCTTTTTATGAGCTTGAAGTAAAGGACTATCCCTGCATTATTGCCGCTGCTCATAACAAAAGTATTTATTGAGAGGTGCCACATGAATGATAGAATTATTGAAATAGTAAGTAAGGGAGTTGTGACATCCAGCTCATCATTCCTTCCGGATAAAAAAGCTGTGTATGAAAGAGTCATAGCTAAGGAAACAAATAGTCAAGCTAAATGGACGTTGGAGACAATTTGTGAAAATGCTAGAGTTGCAGAGAGAAATCAAAGCCCGCTATGCGACGACACAGGCGTTCCACATCTTGTACTTGATGTGGGAACGAACTGTGTGGTAACTGGCGACATGCTGGAATCTATCAAAGAGGGAGTGAGACAGGGACTTCGTAAACTACCTGGTCGCCCGATGGCAGTCATGGGTGATGATGCTCACAGAATAGATCAGTCACTTGGATTGAACGATGATCCTGGTGCACTAGATGCTGCACCGATTCTAATTCGTTCAATAGAAGAGGATAAGATTAGACTTCATATCATGATGTTTGGCGGAGGTCCCGAAATTAGATCTAAAACATATAGAGTATTCCATAAACATAATGTAGATACCGTGATAGATGAAATTGTATCATGGGCTACTGAAGGTACGAAACTGCTTGGTTGTACACCTGGTATGATTGCTGTAGGTATTGGTAGGTCACATTATGAGGCGACATCAATGATGATACAAGCAATGGTCGACGGTAAATTTGATAAGCAATCCGAAATGGAAAAAAATATAACAAAAAGGGTGAATGACGCTGGTACGGGAGCATTGGGGCTTGGTGGTAGTACTAGCGTGCTTGCTACATTTTTAAAGGTCGGTTCACAAAGGGCAAGCGGGGTACGTATTGTCTGTATGCGTCCATGCTGCTGCATTGAACCTAGAATAGCTTCGGTTGAATTGTAATAACATGAGTAACCAAGAGTCCTGCAAACAGGCAACAAATATTTCATCGCAAAAATTGTCAAAAGAGGAGAGGAATTATGGAAGAAAGGCCGAAAAGATATAGTATAATAAGTAAATATAAAGATAATTTTATGCTTAAGCTACTTTTATGTATTGTATTGTGTTCTCTTATTATAATATTTTTTTTAATTGTTAATAAGATATTAGATGTAAGAATTTCTCGCGAATATACTATAGTAGATGATATAAGGTTTATGAATTCTATTGAAAAAGTCACTACCGAAAAGGATGAAATTAAGCTAGAAGGATATGCATTCATATTAGAGAAAAATTCTTATGATAATATGATTTCAGTATTCTTACGTAATGTAGTTACAGAAAATGAAATATGGTTTGACATGGAACAAGTTGATAGAGTGGATGTGAGTTCACATTTTGATAGCGAGCATGACTATATAAACTCAGGATTTATAGCTTCTATTGATAAGAGAGCATTAAGTTCAGAAGAAATTTACGAGATTATCATAAATATTGATTATTCTGATACAAATGATAAAAGTAAAAAAGCTATAAGAAAAACGGTATCATCTAATCAATATTTATTAGGAGGCGAGCTTTACTCCTATAATCCTATTGAGTTTGATATGCCAAACATGAATATAGAATCGGAATTAATAAAAGAAGTATTTACAAATGGAAAATTATGCTTTTACCAAAAAGAAGAAGGAATGTATGTATATCAATATGAAGGTAGATTATATTGGATAGCGACAGATGATTTTAAATTTGATGAAAATGATAAAACTTATATTATCTATCATCTATATACATCACAGGTTAATAAATTACCAGAACATAGAATTCAACATAAATTTGATAATTTAGATTTCAACTTTGAAAAGTATGAGTATATGGATGAAAATACTGCACCATATCGAGTGGCTATTCGTAATATACCAGATGAATATGTGATAACATATATATATACTGGTGTATATAATATGGAGATTAAAAAAATATATTGGAAAAACAGGTTTCACTTGGAGTGACAAAATATGCAAATTAGATATTTTAGGTCTTATAAATAAGAGATAGGCAAGAAATAAGATTAAGAATAATAGGAGTCAACCATGAGCCATATAGATAATAGTATAATTTAATTAATTACCGGAGCCGCTGGCTTCATCGGCTTTCACTTAGCCAAGCGACTTCTGGATAAGGGTTATAAAGTTATAGGTATTGACAACATAAATGATTATTATGATGTAAATCTTAAGCACACCCGCTTAGACAATCTTAAACCTTACGATAGATTTACCTTTATCAAAGCAGACATCTCTGATAAAGATGCCCTTAATAACATCTTTGCAGAGTACAAGCCCAATATAGTTATTAATCTAGCTGCCCAAGCAGGGGTTCGCTATTCCATAGATAACCCTGACGTATATATGCAGAGTAATATCATGGGTTTCTATAACATACTTGAAGCTTGTAGACATCATCCAGTAGAACATCTTATCTATGCTTCATCTAGCTCTGTATATGGTTCCAACAAGAAGGTGCCATTTGAAGAGACTGATTTTGTGGACAATCCTGTATCTTTGTATGCTGCGACTAAGAAATCTAATGAACTTATGGCTCATACTTATAGTCATCTTTATAAGATACCTGCATCGGGCTTAAGATTTTTTACAGTGTACGGACCTATGGGCAGACCGGATATGGCATATTACGGTTTTATTGATAAATACATTAAGGGTGAACCTATCCAGATATTTAACGATGGGGATTTTGAGAATGACCTTTATCGTGATTTTACTTATATAGATGATATAGTGGAAGGTATAGTTAGGTTGATTAGCAAACCACCGGTAGCTGCAGAAGATCTGGTGTCCCATAGGATTTATAATATTGGAAATAATAATCCTATCAAGTTGATGGAATTTATATATGCTTTAGAGAATGCACTTGGTAAATCTCTTGGTAAGGATGTTAAATTTGAAAAGATCTTTGAGCCTATGAAGCCCGGTGATGTTCCGGCTACTTATGCATCTACAGAAAGGTTACAAGAAACAGTTGCGTTTAAGCCAAAGACTTCAATTGAAGATGGATTGCAAAAGTTCTCAGACTGGTATGTAGATTACTACAAAGTAAAATAATAAGTACAATGAGCAGGTCTGAGAACAGATCATTAGATAATGTAAAGAAGTTCAAAAGTTTTATACAGATAGTTTTATAACCTAAACAACAAAAAAGGAGATGTAATAAATGAAGATTACAGTAGCAGGGGCCGGATATGTAGGTTTATCCAATGCAGTATTATTAGCACAGCATAATGAAGTAATTGCAGTGGATATTATTCAGAAAAAGGTGGACATGATCAATAATCGCCAATCTCCGATTATTGATGCAGAGATTGAAGACTATCTGGCTAATAAGGATTTAATACTAACAGCCACCGCAGATAATTTTACTGCATATAAGGATGCTGAGTATGTAATTATTGCTACACCTACCAATTATGATCCTGATAAGAATTACTTCAATACAAGAACAGTAGAGGCAGTAATAGCTAATGTACTGTCAAT